>JAQCHR010000001.1 GCA_027619655.1 Pseudomonadota bacterium | reverse complement strand
CCATCATGCGCGTATGCATACGCCGCTTTTTTTGGGCGCCGGTCAATCGAACGAATTCAGGTTTCATGGCACGCATTGTACAGAAATTCGGTGGCACGTCAGTGGGCGATCTCGATCGCATCCGGCATGTCGCCAACCTCGTAAAGCGGGAGTACGACCGCGGCAATGAAGTTGCCGTCGTGCTGTCGGCCATGTCCGGCATCACGAATGACCTCGTCGCCAAGGTGAACGCGATCAGCCCGCTGCATGATACGCGGGAATACGATACCGTCGTCGCGACCGGCGAGCAGGTGACCTGTGGCCTGATGGCGCTGGCCTTGCAGAACCTCGGCATCCAGGCGCGGTCCTGGCTGGGGTGGCAGGTGCCGATCCACACGGACGATGTGCATGGCAAGGCGCGGATCACGGGCGTCGATGTCGAGGGCATCGTCAGCCGGTTCGCTTCGGGGCAGGTCGCCGTGGTGGCCGGATTCCAGGGAATTTCGCCGGGCGGACGGATTACCACACTGGGTCGCGGCGGGTCGGATACGACGGCTGTCGCGCTGGCGGCCGCGCTGAATGCCGAGCGATGCGACATCTACACCGATGTCGATGGTGTTTACACAACGGATCCGCGGATCGTCTCCCGGGCCCGGAAAATCGACCGGATTACCTATGAGGAAATGCTCGAAATGGCGTCGCAGGGTGCCAAGGTGCTGCAAACCCGCGCCGTCGAGCTGGCAATGAACCAGAGGGTGCGTCTGCAGGTTTTATCGACATTCGAGGATCTGCCGGGCACGCTTGTCGTAGACGAGGATGAAATCGTGGAACAGCAGGTCGTAAGCGGTATTGCCTATAGCCGTGATGAAGCGAAGCTCACCCTGGTCGGAGTCGAGGATCAGCCGGGGATCGCCGCCGCAATCTTCGGTCCGCTATCCGATGCCAGCGTCAATGTCGACATGATCGTCCAGAACGTATCGGCGGATGGTACCCACACCGACATGACATTCACCGTTGGCAAGGCGGATTACCAGCGCGCGGTGTCGATTCTGGAACGCATCCGGCCGGCGATCAATTACGGCGCGCTCAAGGTCGATCCGAATGTCGTCAAGGTTTCCGTCATCGGCGTCGGCATGCGCTCGCATGCGGGCGTGGCCAAGACCATGTTCCAAGCGCTGTCTGAAAAGGGCATCAATATACAAGTCATCTCAACCTCGGAAATCAAGATAAGCGTCCTTGTCGCCGAGGAATACACGGAGCTTGCCTTGCGGTCTTTACACACGGCGTATGGTCTCGACGCGGACTGATTATGTTAAGGCAAGTGTAATTTTTCGGATTTATAGAGAATATATTGGTATTGCCAGTACAGAGCCGTTTGAATATTGTTAACGCGCTGAAATATCGCAATTATAGTATTCCACAATGATTTCGATATTGTTCCCGATTTGTACTGCGGATAACACAGGATGGGGACGCGCAGGTTCCATCGTCTGATTTGATTGGCGTGCGATGTTGAAACGACGGCAAGAGACCAGGCAGATTGATGAAGCCGCCGAATCCCCGGTTCGGGAGACGGCAGGCCAGTTTTTGCGCCAGAAGCGCGAAGCATTCGGTTACGACCTGCGGGACGTCGCCGACCGCTTGCGGATCCGCTATGTTTATCTTGCCGCGATTGAGGAAGACAGGCTCGACGACCTGCCTGGCGCGACATACGCGGTTGGATTCGTGCGCGCCTATGCCGACCTGCTGAAGCTCGACGGACCGGCAATCGTCGATCGCTTCAAGGAGGAAACGGCGGAGCTCGCAAAAGAGGCGCGTCTCGTTTTCCCGTCGCCGCAATCCGAAGGCAAGGTGCCGAGCGGCGCCATATTGCTCGTGTCGATCGTTGTTGCGGCGCTTGTCTATGGCGGATGGGTTTTCCTGTCATCGAAGGATCGTCCGATTGCGGAACTCGTGCCGGCCTTGCCGGAACGCTTTCTGGCGCTGATCGGCAAATCCGAACCCGCGGCGCCGGAGAGCGCCGCACCGGCCCCGGCCGAGCCGCCGGCCAGCGATCGCCAGGAGGCGGTTTCCGTTGCAACGCCGGATGCAGCCAAACCCGCGGCGGCATCGGCGCCGAATCCAGCGGAAAGCGGCGATGTTGCGCCGCCCGTGGTGTCGTCGGACGCTTCACCGCCGGTTGTCGCTCTGGCCGAGGACGCGCCGAAACCGGCGCCCGCCAGGATCGACCTGACGGCGCTGCCGGCGCCGCCCGCGCCGCCGCCCATCGATACCACCACGCCGCGCGAATACGGCGAGGAAAATACGGACGCGCGCGTCGTGCTGCGTGCGGCGGCGGAAGTCTGGGTACAGGTTCGGGACAGCAATGGAAACCTGCTGCTGACCCGCCTGTTGCGCACCGGCGACAGCTACCGCGTTCCCAATGACCCGGGCCTTGTCATGCGCACCGGAAATGCCGGCGGGCTGGATATTCTTGTCGACGGCGACGTCATTCCCCGGATCGGGTCGAAGGGCGCGGTCATGAAGGAAGTCCAGCTGGACGCCGAGCTGCTGAAATCCGGCACGGCGACCCGTCAGAAGACGCGAACCGCCCTGCATTGACCCGGCGCTTGATCTTTCGGGAATGTGCGAGCACATTCGCCGCCAATCCGATACGGCAACACTGACGGCAATATTCCATGGCCCTGCTCCAACCCGTTCGCGGCACGCATGATTTACTGGCCGACGAGACACGCGCCCACAACCGGGTGACCGAAACCGCGCGTACCACCGCCCTGCGCTACGGGTTCGAGGAAGTATCGACGCCGATATTCGAATTCAGCCAGGTGTTCAAGCGGACCCTCGGCGATACCTCCGATATCGTCACCAAGGAAATGTATACCTTCACCGACAAGGGCGGCGACGAACTGACCCTGCGCCCGGAAAACACGGCCGGCATCGCGCGCAGTTTCATTTCCGCGGGGCTGGGGCAGCAGGTGCCGGTCAAGGTGTTCTACAGCGGGCCGATGTTTCGCTACGAGCGCCCGCAGAAGGGACGCCTGCGCCAGTTTCACCAGATCGGGATCGAGTTGATCGGCGTCGCGCAGCCGCAGGCCGATATCGAGGTCATCGCCTGCGGCGCCCGCGTGCTGGACGAACTGGGCGTGATCGGCCTGGCGACGCTGGAGCTGAACACGCTAGGCGATACGGAAAGCCGAGCCGCCTATCGTGACGCGCTGGTCGAATACTTCAGCGGATTTACCGCCGACCTGTCGCAGGACAGCCAGGACCGGCTGACGCGTAATCCGCTGCGGATCCTGGATTCGAAGAACGAAGGCGATCGCAAGATCATTGCCGGTGCGCCGCTGTTTGCCGATTATCTGAATGGGGAAAGCAGCGACCATTTTGCCGCAGTGCGTGCCGGGCTGGATGCGCTGGACATCGCCTATACCATAAATCCCCGGCTGGTGCGGGGGCTGGATTATTACTGCCACACGGCGTTCGAGTTCACGACCGAGGCACTCGGCACCCAGGGTGCGCTGATTGCCGGCGGCCGGTATGACGGGCTGATCGGGATGATGGGCGGGTCCGAAACGCCGGGTATCGGCTGGGCCGGCGGCATCGAACGGCTGGCGATGCTGTGCGGCGATCCGCCGCCGCGGCCGCGGGCAATCGCCGTGGTGCCGGTTGGCGACGTCGCCCAGCAAGCGGCCCTTGTTCTGTCGGAAAAGCTGCGCCGGAACGAATACCGTATCGAGATCGCCTATAGCGGCAATCTGAGCCGCCGGATGAAGCGCGCAAACAAGCTCAATGTCTGCGCCGCGGTGATCTTCGGCGAGGATGAACTGGCGCGGGACGCGGTGACCGTGCGCCACATGGATACGGGCGAGCAGGAAGAGGTGCCGCTCACCTCCCTCCCGGATTACCTCGCCCGCTATCGTTAGCGGCGTTATGCCGGCGGGAACGCGGGCGCTGGCGTTCGTGGCGGGGGCGAACCATCGTTCCAGCACAGTCGGGTTGCGCGACAGGCTGTTCGTCGATGAAGCAAAGGCCCCGCTGGTTTTCGAGCAACTGGCCCGGACGGGCATTGCCCAGGCGATCGTCATGTCCACTTGCGACCGGGTGGAGGTGCAATCCGTCGTGACGGATGCGGACGCCGCGCGCGATACCGTCCGCGCCCTGCTGGCCCGCAACGCCGGCCTGGCGGAAAGCGATCTTGCCGACCAGGTCTATAACCTTTCCGGCGACGCGGCGGTAAGGCACATCTTCGCGGTCGCCGCCTCCCTGGACAGCCAGACCATCGGCGAACCGCAGGTTCTGGGCCAGGTCCGCGAAGCCCACCGCTTTTCACAGGCCCATGGCATGATCGGGCCGGAACTCGATGCGATCCTGCAGGCGGCCTACACGACGGCGAAGCGCGTCCGGACGGAAACGGAGATCGGCCGCCGGCCGGTGTCCATCGCATCGGCGGCGGGCCGGATCGCCCGCGATGTGCAGGGTGATCTTTCGGCATCGGCGGTGCTGGTCATCGGCCTCGGCGACATGGCGGACATTGTCGTCAATCAGTTTCGCGCCATGGGCGTCACCCGCATCATGCAATGCGGGCCGTCGCGGCGCACCGAAGCGGCCGCCCGCCGCAGCGGCTTTCACTTTATCCCCTACGAGATGCTTGACGATTCACTCAGCGATGCCGAAATCGTCGTGACGGCGGCGGGAACCGGGCAGTTCCTGGTTGGCGAGGACTCGATGCGGCATGCCTTGCGCCGGCGGCGGTTTCGGCCGGTCCTGCTGATCGATGCAGGCGTGCCGGGCGATGTCGATCCTGCGGTAGGCGACCTCGACGGCGCATTCCTGTATACGCTGGACGATCTGGAACGAGTCGCGATGGAGGGCCGCTCGACACGGGGCGCCGCTTCCACCGCGGCCTGGGACATCGTTGACCAGGAAGTGGAATCATGGCGCCGCGCCCACGCGGGCCGCGATGCGGCGCCGGCGATCGTCGCGCTGCGCGACCATTTCGAGGTGCTGCGACGGGAAATCCTGGCGGAGACCCCGGACGCGGATGCCGCGGAAACCACACGGCGGCTGATTGGCCGCCTGCTGCATGAGCCGAGCCGCGTCATGCGGGAATTGGCGTCGGCGCGCGGCGGAGAGACGGATTTGCAATCGGTGGAACAGATGCTTCGGCTGATATTCCGCCTCGACGATCGTGATGATGGAAAGCAGGACTAGATGCGCGAAAACGAAAAATACGCCAGCCTCGTTGCCCGACAGGAAGAACTGACGGCATTGATGTCGAGCGGCGAACTCGATCCCGACGCTTTCACCAAATGCTCCCGGGAATATGCCGAACTTGCGCCCATCGTCGAAAAGATCATGGAACTGCAGGACGCCCGGACGGAACAGGCGGACCTGGAGGAGTTGATCCACGATCCGGAAATGCGCGACATGGCGGAAAAGGAATCGCGCGCGCTGCAGGATAAAATCCCGACCCTGGAGCAGGAATTGCGCGTCCTGCTGCTGCCGAAGGATGCCGCCGACGAAAAGAACGCTATCCTGGAAGTCCGCGCCGGAACCGGCGGCGACGAGGCGTCGCTGTTTGCGGCCGAACTGTTCCGCATGTACCAGCGCTATGCAGATCTGCAAGGCTGGCGGTTCGAGGTGCTGAGCGTCAGCGACAACGAACTGGGCGGCTATAAGGAAGCCACGGCGCTGATATCCGGCAAGGGCGTGTTTGCCCGCCTGAAGTTTGAATCGGGCGTGCACCGCGTGCAGCGGGTGCCGGAAACCGAATCCGGCGGCCGGATCCATACATCGGCCGCGACGGTCGCCGTGCTGCCGGAAGCGGAAGAAGTCGACGTGCAGATTGCCGACAAGGATATTCGCATCGATATCTTCCGTTCCAGCGGGCCCGGCGGGCAGTCCGTCAATACGACCGACAGCGCGGTGCGGATCACCCACCTGCCGACAGGCATCGTCGTATCCCAGCAGGACGAGAAATCGCAGCACAAGAACCGCGCCAAGGCCATGAAGGTCCTGATGGCGCGTATCTATGACCATGAACGCGCGCAGGTCGATGCCGTTCGCTCCGCGGATCGCAAGAGCCAGGTCGGCAGCGGCGACCGGTCGGAGCGCATCCGAACCTATAACTTTCCGCAGGGCAGGGTCACGGACCATCGTATTAACCTGACCCTCTACAAGGTCGACAGGGTGATCGATGGCGAGGCACTGGACGAGGTCATTGGCCCGCTGATCGCGGAAGATCAGGCCATGCGCCTGGCCACAATGACATGACGGACATCCGCGCCAGTCTGATGCGCGGCGCGGCGCGGCTGACCGCTGCCGGCATCCCGAATTCCCGGGCCGAAGCGCGGCTGCTGCTGGCCCATGCGACCGGTTTTCCGCTGGAAACGCTGATCGGCTATCCGGAGCGCCAGATCGACGGCGAGCCGGCGTACCTGCAACTGGTCGAACGCCGCGCGGCGCATGAACCGCTGTCGCATATCACCGGCCGGCGTGAGTTCTGGAGCCTGGATTTCGCCGTCACGCGCGATACGCTGGACCCAAGGGCCGATTCCGAAACCCTGATCGAAGCGGTCATGGAACGGGTCGCGGATCGCGAGGCGCCGTTGCGGATTGCCGATCTCGGCACCGGGACCGGCTGTCTGCTCGGCGCGCTGCTGTCCCTTCTGCCCGGCGCACACGGCATCGCTGTCGATCGGAATCCGGTAACGGCGGCGGTTGCCGCGCGCAATCTGGCGACACTGGGTTTCGACGATCGATTCGCCGTACTGGCCGGAAATTGGGGGAATTCGCTAGCCGGCGGATTTGATATCGTCGTTTCCAACCCGCCCTATATTCCCAGCAGCCACATCGACAGCCTGGAACCCGAAGTTGCCGTCTGGGAGCCGCGCCTCGCGCTCGATGGCGGGCCGGACGGGCTTTGTGCCTATCGGCAAATTTTTACGGAATTGCCTATGCTGTTGAAATCCGGCGGCTTTGCCGTACTGGAATTTGGCGCGGGTCAGGGCGATGCCGTCGCCCGGCAGGCGGCTGAAGCCGGAATGGCTGTGTCAGGCCGCAGGGCGGATCTGGGCGGCAGAGTGCGTTGCCTCGTATGCGAGGCACCCGCGAATGATGTATTGGGATAAGTATTGCGATAGTGTTTGCTGCAATTTCCGCAGGTTGTATCTATACTTCACTGGCTTGGCTGGCGGCACGGTAAGGAATCGTTACGATTTTGCGGCATAGTGTCGCGCTGACTACTTGATGCAGCGTGAATGCGGTAGATAGTGCGGCATATTTTGATCGGCAGGATCGCCCGCTTGGTTCGGCAGCGTTGTAGCGCTTGATATGGTGTCGTGGCCGGCTAGTATGCGCCACAGTCGAAGGGATCCTGTATACAGGTCAGGTATTGGCTTGATATCGGGGCTGGGGAGTTTCCGTTTGGTATGGAGGGAGCAATCGTGAAATCACGACTTGCCGCGTTTGCGGCGGCTTTTGTCGGTGCGGTGGGCACTGCGCTGTCTGGCAGTGTTGCGTTTGCAGGCGAGCCGCGGAATTGGCAATTGGGACTGCAGGATCCCGGCTCGCTGACGGCGGCCCGCATTGACAGTTTCCATGACGTGCTGACCTGGATGATGGCGGGCATTTCACTCTTCGTCATGGTCCTGCTGCTGATCGTCATTTTCAGGTTCAACGAAAAAGCCAACCCGACGCCGACGAAAACGACCCACAATGTGGTGCTGGAAATTGCCTGGACGATTGTGCCGGTGATTATTCTGGTCCTGATGGCGATCCCGTCGTTCAGCCTGCTTTACTATGCGGACCGGGTCGAAGACCCGGACATGACGCTGAAAATCACGGGCCATCAGTGGTACTGGTCTTACGAATATCCGGACCATGGCGGTTTCGGTTTCGACGCCAATATGGTTTCCGATGACGATATTGCGAAAAACCCGCAGCTGAAGCGGCTGATGGATACGGACAACCGGGTCATTCTGCCTGCGGGCAAGAAGATTCAGCTTCTGATGACGTCCGCTGATGTCATTCACAACTGGGGCATTGCTTCGCTTGGCGTGAAGGTGGATTCGGTTCCGGGCCGGCTGAACGAAACCTGGGTCCAGGTCAATGAACCCGGTGTCTATTATGGTTTCTGTTCCGAGCTGTGTGGCGTCGCCCATGCCTTTATGCCCATCACCATCGAGGTGGTTTCGCCCGAGGATTTCGACAAATGGGTCGAAGAGGCGAAGGTAAAATTTGCCAGGTCGGATGACGGGACGGCACCTGCTGTCCGGATTGCACAAAATAATGTCGCAGACTGAAGTGTTTAGAGGAGGGGTATAGACATGGCTGGCGCACACGCGGACCCGACTGGTTGGAAGCGCTTTGTCTATTCGACCAATCACAAGGATATCGGCACACTGTACCTGTTTCTGTCGGTGGCTGCGGCGCTGATTGGCGGCGGTTTTTCGGTTTATATGCGCATGGAGCTGATGGAGCCGGGCGTTCAGTTCATGACCAACGCGGACGGCACGCCGAATGGCCAGACCTGGAATGTGTTCGTCACGGCGCATGGCCTGATCATGGTGTTCTTCGTGGTCATGCCGGCGCTGATTGGCGGGTTCGGCAACTGGTTCGTGCCGCTCATGATCGGTGCGCCGGACATGGCGTTCCCGCGCATGAACAACATCAGTTTCTGGCTGCTCGTGCCGGCCCTGCTGCTCCTGGCGGCCTCGACGATGGTCGGCGCCGGCGCTGGGACGGGCTGGACGATCTATCCGCCGCTATCCAACGGGGACGCGCATCCCGGAGCATCGGTGGACATGGCGATCTTTGCCCTTCATCTGGCCGGCGCATCCTCCATTCTGGGCGCGATCAATTTTATCACCACGATCTTCAATATGCGCGCCAAGGGCATGACGCTGCACAAGATGCCGCTGTTTGCCTGGTCGGTTCTGGTGACGGCGTTCCTGCTGCTGCTGTCGCTGCCGGTGCTCGGCGGCGCCATTACGATGCTCCTGACGGACCGCAATTTCGGTACCTCGTTCTTCAAGCCCGATGGCGGCGGCGATCCGATCCTGTTCCAGCACCTGTTCTGGTTCTTCGGGCATCCTGAAGTCTACATCATGATCCTGCCGGGATTCGGCATCATCTCGCACATCATCTCGACCTTCTCGCGCAAGCCGATTTTCGGCTATCTCGGGATGGCCTACGCGATGGTGGCGATTGGGTTTGTCGGGTTCATCGTCTGGGCGCATCACATGTACACCGTGGGTCTCAGCGTTGATACGCGGGCCTATTTCGTTGCGGCGACCCTGGTGATCGCGGTGCCCACGGGCATCAAGATCTTCAGCTGGATCGCGACGATGTGGGGCGGGTCGATCCGGTTCGACACGCCGATGCTCTGGGCGGTCGGTTTTATCTTCCTGTTCACGGTCGGCGGCGTGACCGGCGTGATACTGGCCAATGCCGGTGTCGACCTGGTGCTGCATGACACGTATTACGTCGTGGCGCATTTCCACTACGTTCTGTCGCTGGGCGCCGTCTTCTCGATCATTGCCGCGACCTATTACTGGTTCGGCAAGATGACCGGGCGGCACTATCCGGAATGGGCCGGCAAGCTGCATTTCTGGACGACGTTTATCGGGGTCAATCTCACCTTCTTCCCGCAGCATTTCCTGGGTCTGGCGGGGATGCCGCGGCGCTATATCGACTATCCGGACGCATTGGCCGGCTGGAACATGGTGTCGTCCTATGGCGCCTTTATCACCGCAGGGTCGACGATCTTCTTCCTGCTGGTGATGTGGTATTCGATGGTTGCGGGCCGCAAGGCGGAAGCGAATTACTGGGGTGAGGGTGCGACGACCCTTGAATGGACCGTCAGTTCGCCGCCGCCGTTCCACAGTTACCATGACCTGCCCGTGATCAAGTAGCGGTCGGGATTCAGGGAGGCAAACAGGGTGAGCGACGCCGCATTCCGTACGGTGGCACTGGAACACGCAGATGCTGCGCCGGGTGATTATTTCGCCCTGCTCAAACCGCGTGTGGTGTCGCTCGTCGTCTTCACCGGCGCAACCGGGATCCTGGTTGCGCCCGGGACGATCCACCCGCTGATCGCCTTGGTGGCCCTGCTCTGCATTGCTGTCGGGGCCGGCGCGGCCGGCGCGATCAACATGTGGTATGACCGTGACATCGACGCGATCATGGCGCGCACCAGCAACCGGCCGATCCCGATGGGAAAGATTACGCCCGGTGACGCCCTGGGCTTCGGCACCGTCCTGGCGGTCGGCTCGGTAACGGTCATGGGGCTGGCGGTGAATTACGCCGCCGCCGGCCTGCTGGCCGTGTCGATCCTGTTTTACGTTTTTATCTACACGGTCTGGCTGAAGCGCCGCACGCCGCAGAACATTGTCATCGGCGGCGCCGCCGGGGCGTTTCCCCCGATGATCGGATGGGCGGCGGTAACGGGTTCGGTCGGCATCGAATCGGCCTTGCTATTCGCGCTGATCTTCTTCTGGACGCCGCCGCATTTCTGGGCGCTGGCGCTGTACCGGCGCGGCGATTACGAAAAGGCCGGCATCCCGATGCTGCCCGTTGTCGCCGGCGAAGCCGAAACCAAAAAGCAGATGCTGTTTTATACGATACTGCTGCTGCCAATCGCCGTCGCGCCAACATGGTTCGGGGTGGTGGGCTGGCTGTATGGCAGTGTCGCCGTGGTGCTGGGGCTGATTTTCCTTGCGGCGGCGATTGCCGTGTATTTCGACAAGACGCACCGGTCCGCAAAGCGGATGTTCGGCTATTCAATTTTTTATCTGTTTGCCCTGTTTGCAACGATGATGGCCGACGTGCCGTCCGGATTGGCCGGGTGATGTCCGATGGCTGCAAAGGCGGATGCGACCGATACCATGGCTGACGAAAACGGCAAAGACGAGGCGCAAAACGAAAGGCGCCGCCGGCAACGGTCCAAGAACCTGACGATGCTGTTCGTGCTCGGCGGTCTTGCCCTGCTGTTTTATATCGTCACGATTGTCCGCATGGGCGGTGGGTGAGGCAATGGAGACTGCCGCCAGAAACCGGAACCGGAAAACCCTGATCGCTTGCGTCGCCGTTGTCGCGGGCATGGTGGGACTGTCCTTCGCATCCGTGCCGCTCTACGACTTGTTCTGCCGGGTCACCGGCTATGGCGGGACGACCCAGGTGGCGGCCAGCGATAGCGCAACGGTTTCGGATCGCGTTATCCGCGTGCGCTTCGACGCATCGACGAACCCGCATCTCGGCTGGCGATTCGAGCCCGTACAGCGGGAAATGACGCTGCGGCTGGGCCAAACGGCTGTCGCCTATTATCGGGCGACCAATCTGGAATCTTCCGTCAATACGGGCACCGCTACCTTTAACGTGACGCCGCAGAAGGCGGGCCTGTATTTCGCCAAGATCGATTGCTTCTGCTTTACTGAACAGCAGCTTGATCCGGGACAATCGGTCGACATGCCCGTAACCTTTTTCGTCGATCCGGAAATGGAATCCGATCCGAATCTCGACGAAGTGAAGACAATTACGTTGTCCTACACGTTTTTCCGCGCCGAATCGGACGGAAAGGATGCCGCTGACAAGACGGCGTACGTGAAGCAGAATGCGACGAAGCCGGCCGAGATTCATTGATGAACAGAACACAGAGCGAGTGAGAACGGATATGAGCGCTGAACACGCACAAACCCATGACTATCACCTCGTCGATCCAAGCCCCTGGCCGATCGTCGGTACCATAGCGGCGGCCAGCCTGTTCTGCGGGCTGATCGTGTTCATGCACCCCGATATGTTCGGTTCGGATATGGAGCCGAAGATTGAGGCGCTGGGTCTCTGGAAATTAGCACCCGGGGTGGTTCTCCTGTTCCTGACGGGCTGGTTCTGGTGGCGCGACGTCATTCGTGAAGCCGAATTCGAAGGTTATCACAAGCCGGTGGTGCAGCTTGGCATGCGGTATGGCATGGCGCTGTTCATCTGCTCCGAAGTCATGTTCTTCGCCGCGTTCTTCTGGGCGTTCTTCGATGCGTCGCTGGCGCCGAAGGAAATGCCGTATGACGTGCCTGGCGGCGTCTGGCCACCCGAGGGCATACAGACCTTCGATGCGTTCGATCTGCCGTTCATGAATACGCTGATCCTGCTGCTGTCCGGCGTGACAGTCACCTGGGCGCATCATGCCCTGATCGAAGGGGACCGCCGCGGCCTGATGCGTGGGCTTGGCCTGACGATCCTGCTCGGCTTCGCGTTTACCTGCCTGCAGGCGTTTGAATACAGCCATGCGGCATTCGGCATCACAAGCGGCGTCTACGGTTCCACCTTCTACATGGCGACAGGGTTTCACGGTTTCCATGTCATTGTCGGCACCTGCTTCCTGACCGTCTGTTTCTTCCGGGCCCGCGCCGGGCATTTCAAGCCGGAACATCATTTCGGTTTCGAGGCCGCAGCCTGGTACTGGCACTTTGTTGACGTGGTCTGGCTGTTCCTCTTCATCTGCGTTTACTGGTGGGGCGGCTGATCGGTACCTGATGGCCGAATCCTACCCGCCAGTTTCGCCCTTCGCGGCCGGCCTTCGGTGCCGGTGCCCGCGATGCGGCGTTGGACGGTTGTTTCGCGGCTATCTGACGGTTGCGGATAAGTGCAGTCACTGCGAACTGGACCTGAAAGCGTCCGATAGCGGCGATGGCCCGGCAGTGTTCGTGATCTTTATCGTCGGGCCGATTGTCACCGGACTTGCGCTCTGGGTCGAAGCCGCGTTCGAACCGCCGCTATGGGTTCATGCCCTGTTGTGGATACCGGCTATCTGCGGCGGTTCGATGCTGTTGCTGCGGCCGTTCAAGGCAACGATGATCGCGCTGCAATACCGGCACAAATCCGGTGAAGCCGGCAGCGCGACATTCGACTAGAGACGAGACCGGAAATTCATGCGATTTCGCCCGCAGTTCTGGCCCACCGTGGTGACAGTGCCGATGCTGATCGCCCTGATCGGGCTCAGCATCTGGCAATTCAACCGGTATGGCTGGAAGGCCGACCTGATTGAAAAACTGGATACCCGCGCGGAATCGGCGGCGATAGACCTGCCGCCGGCTGGGGCGATAACCGAAGCGCTGGAATTCCAGCGGGTGCGTGTGGCAGGGACCTACCTGCACGACAAGGAATTCCATCTGGTTGCGCGATCACTGCGCGGAAACCCCGGCGTGCATATCTTTACGCCGCTGCGTCGCGCCGACGGCAGCGGTATTGAATTGATAAACCGCGGCTGGGTGCCCGGCGACCGGCTTGATGCATCGACGCGGGAACCGGGTCAGCTTGCGGGCGCGGTGACCGTTGAAGGGATCATCCGGCTGGACAAGGGCCAGGGCAATTTTATTCCCGACAATGACCCCAAAAAAAATGTCTGGTTTTTCGTAGATTCCAAGGCAATGGCGCAGGCCGCGGGCCTGGACGCCTTGCCGCCGTATTATATTGTTTCGGGCAATACGGATGTGCCCGGCGGCTTCCCTGTCGGCCGGCAATGGCGCATCAACCTGCCCAATAACCATCTGGAATACGCCCTGACCTGGTTGTTCATGGCCATGGCATTGCTGGTGATCTATGTCGTCTACCACCGCAAGCCGCGCTGACAACGCCGCTGCACCGGCGGCATATCGCGAACTGGAAAACCGGTTCCGCCGCATTGCCCTGGTCGGTAACGCCCTGAACCAGCTGCATTGGGACCAGTCGGTAATGATGCCGCCCGGCGGCGCAGGGCCGCGCGGAGAGCAGATCGCGGCGCTGGCGGTGATCCGGCATAGCGCGTTGACGGACCCGGCGATGGATGACCTGCTCGCCCGGGCGGCGTCGCAGGCCGATGGCCTGGATGCCTGGCAGGCGGCCAATCTGCGCGAAATGCGCCGGGACCATGCCCATGCCGCCGCCCTGCCATCCGACCTGGTCGAGGCCTTGTCGACGGCGACGAGCAACTGCGAAACGATCTGGCGGACCGCACGGCTGGATGCAAATTTCGCTGCCGTTTTGCCCGCCCTGACCGAAGTGCTTTCGCTGACCTGCCGCAAGGGTGAGGCGCTTTCTTCCGCATTTGGCGTCGGTCTGTATGATGCGCTGCTCGACGCCTTCGAACCCGATGGGCGAAGTGCCGAAATCGATCCTGTATTCGACGCCTACGCCGCCTTTCTGCCGGATTTCCTGGATGACGTCCTGGCGCGGCAGAAATCGCTCCCCGAACCGGAACTGCCACCGGGCCCGTTCCCGATTGAACGGCAGCGGACCCTTGTGCACCACATGGCGGAAACGGTGGGACTCGATTTCGAATCGGCGCGGCTCGATGAAAGTCTGCACCCCTTCTCCGCCGGCATTCCCGAGGACAGCCGGATCACCACCCGTTACGACGAAGCCGATTTTACCCAGGCGTTGATGGGCGTGCTGCACGAAACCGGCCATGCGATGTACGAGCGCGGCCGCCCGGCCGCGTGGCGCTACCAGCCGGTTGGCGATGCGCGCGGCATGACGATCCATGAAAGCCAGTCCCTGCTGGTCGAGATGCAGGTCTGCCGGTCGGCGGAATTCATGGCCTGGGCGGCCCCCGTGATCCGGGATGCCTTTGACGGGGCGGGTCCGGCATGGGGCTCGGAAAACCTTGCCAGGCTGGCGATCCGCGTCGACCCCGGATTTATCCGCGTCGATGCGGATGAAGTAACCTATCCCGCGCATGTCATCCTGCGATACCGGCTGGAACGCGCGATGCTCCATGGCGACCTTGCGCTGCCCGAACTGCCCGGCGCGTGGAATGACGGGTTGCGGGACCTGCTGGGCGTAACCCCGCCCGATGACCGCCTCGGCTGCCTGCAGGATATTCACTGGTATGACGGCGCCTGGGGCTATTTCCCGACCTACACGTTGGGCGCGATGGCCGCTGCGCAGATATTCGACGCTGCAAAAAAGGCGGATCCGTCCATCGCGCCATCGCTGGGCCAGGGTGATTTCGGCCCGCTGATGGCCTGGCTGCGCCCCAATATCCACGCCAAGGGCTCGTTCCTTTCGACCAGCGCGATCCTGCAGCAGGCCACGGGACAGGCGCTGAACGCGGCCGCGTTTCAAAATCATTTGCGGGCGCGCTACCTGCCTGCTTGATCGGGGACGAATGCTTGCCTGCGCCCTGTCGTGTGGATAGGTTACGCGCGCTGCGACAGGCTGAAAGGATTACGGTGCGCTATATCAGTACACGCGGGCGCGCGCCCGAACTCGGTTTTGACGATGTACTGCTGACGGGGCTGGCCCGCGACGGCGGTTTATACCTGCCGCAAAGCTGGCCGCAATTCAGCGCCGACGACATTCGCGCCCTGCGCGGCCTTTCCTATCCGGAACTGGCTTCCCGGGTGATCGGCCCATTTACGGGCGGATGTATCGAACCCGCGGCCCTGTCCACGATACTGACGGAAAGCTACCGGGATTTCGGCCACAAGGCCGTGGCGCCGCTGCAGCAGCTTGAACCGGCCCTGTGGGTCATGGAGCTGTTTCACGGGCCGACGCTGGCGTTCAAGGATTTTGCGATACAGTTCCTGGGCCGCGCCTTCGACCATGTCCTGACGAAGCGCGGCGAGCGAGTGACCATTGTCGGTGCGACATCCGGCGATACCGGCCCGGCGGCGATCGAGGCATGCCGCGACCGGGACGCGGTCGATATCTTCTTCCTGTATCCGCATAATCGCGTGTCGGAGGTGCAGCGCCGCCAGATGACGACCGTGACGTCGAAGAACGTCCATGCGCTGGCTGTCGAAGGGACCTTCGACGATTGCCAGGATATCGTGAAGGCGATGTTCAATGATGAAACCTTCCGGGACGATGTCCGGCTTTCGGCGGCCAATTCGATCAACTGGGCGCGGATCGTGGCGCAGATCGTCTATTATTTCCATGCCGCCGTTTCCCTGGGCGCGCCGGACCGCGCGGTATCCTTTGCCGTGCCGACGGGCAATTTCGGCAATATCTATGCCGGATATGCCGCAAGAGCCATGGGGCTGCCCATCAGCCAGTTCATCATCGGCTCGAACGTCAATGACATCCTGCCCCGCTTTTTCGACAGCGGCGCGTTGACCACGGGCACCGTGACGCCGACAATTTCACCCAGCATAGATATTCAGGTATCGAGCAATTTCGAGCGCTTTCTGTTTGAACTCTACGGGCGCGACGGCCGCGCAACAGAAGCGGCGGTGACGGAGTTCCGCGAGAAGGGAACCCTGTCCGTTGGCAGCAATTTGTGGCACCGGGCGCAGGATACCTTTGACGGGTACCGGACGGACGAGGCCGAGACGAAAGCCGTCATCGGCGACACGTACCGCAACAGCAATTACCTGCTCGACCCCCACAGCGCCATCGGCGTCGCGTCCGCGCGGGCGAGGCGGAAGGATTCGACGACGCCTGTCGTCGTATTGGCCACAGCCCATCCGGCGAAATTTCCCGATGCCGTCAAGGAGGCATCGGGCGTTTATCCCGAACTGCCGCCGGCGCTGGCGGATCTGCGCGAACGGCCGGAACGGATCGAGGTCCTGCCGAATAACCTGCAGGTCATACAGAAATATGTGCGTGCCCAACTCGGCATCGCGGAGGCGGCATGAGCAGCGTAAGTTTGACGACCCTGCCCAACGGGTTGCGGGTTGTGACGGATACCGTGGCGACCGTCGAAACCGTTTCGGCCGGGGTCTGGGTCGGCGCCGGTACGCGGCATGAACCCGCCAGGATCAATGGTGTCGCGCATCTGCTGGAACATATGGCCTTCAAGGGGACGGAACGGCGCAGCGCCGCCGATATCGCCCGTGAGATCGAGGATGTCGGCGGGCAGATCAACGCCTATACCAGCCGGGAACACACAGCCTATTACGCCAAGGTCCTGAAGGGTGATGCGCGGCTCGCCTTCGATATCCTGGCCGATATCCTGCAGAACTCGGTCTTCGATCCGCAGGAACTGGCGCGGGAACGGTCGGTCGTGCTGCAGGAAATCGGCCAGGCGAACGATACGCCTGACGATATCGTCTTCGATTATTTCCAGAGTGCGGCCTTTCCCGATCAACCGCTTGGCCGCCCGGTCCTGGGGCCGCCCGAAATCGTCGAGGCGATGACCCGCGACGAGATCATGGAACATATGCAGCGGACCTATGGCGCGGACGCCATGGTGCTGGCCGTTGCCGGCAATATCGAACACGAAGCGGTGGTGGCGCTGGCGCAGGACATGTTCGGCGGAATCCGGCCCGCCTCCCGCCGGGTAACCGCGCCGGGCAACTACCGCGGCGGCGAATACCGGCACGAACGGGACCTTGAGCAGTTGCACCTGGTGCTGGGCTTTCCCGCTGCCGGATATCACGACGATGACTTCTATGCGGCCACCGTGCTGACGTCGCTGTTTGGCGGCGGCATGTCGTCGCGGCTGTTTCAGGAGATCCGCGAAAACCGCGGCCTGGCCTATTCCATTTACGCCTATAACGCGTTTTATGCCGATTGCGGTGTGCTGGCGGTTTATGCGGGAACCGGACCGGAGATGACCGGCGAGCTCATCCCGGCCATCGCCGAGGAAATCAGCCGGCTGCCGGGGACACTGGAGGAATCCGAACTGGTGCGGGCCCGCAACCAGCTCAAGGCATCGACGCTGATGGCGTTGGAATCAACCTCCACCCGATGCGAGCAGATGGCGCAGCAGCTTCTCATCTTCGACCGGATTGTCCCGATTGCCGAGCAGGTGGCGAAGATCGATGCGGTCGATGCCGCCGCCGTCCGGCGGGTGGCCGAGACGGTGTTTCGCGGCCGTCCGACGATTGCGGCCGTCGGTCCGCTGGAAGGGCTGGACGATTACGACCGGATTAGCGCAAGCTTCGCGATGCCGGCCATGCTGGACGCCTGACCGTTTCAACGGTGACGAGATCAGGATAACTGCGGGGATGTAACGAATAGGGCCATGTTCGGATTATTGTCGCACAATGCACCGTCCATTCGGCTGGTCGGCCCCAGGGTTATCCTGCGGCCATTGCAGCGCCAGGATGAAAAGCAATGGGCGGAGATTCGCGAGGTCAGCCGTTCCTTTCTGGAACGCTGGGAGCCCAAATGGCCGAGTGACGCGACCTCGCCCGCCGCGTTCCGCCGCCGCCTGAAACGGTTTTCCGCAGAATGGCGGGACGGGACCACCTATTCTTTCCTTATTTTCAACCGCAGTGACGACAGGTTGTGCGGGGGCATTACCCTGTCCAATATCCGGCGTCGCGTGGCGCAGAGCGGCAGCGTCGGTTACTGGGTCGGCGCCCCTTACGCCCGCAAGGGCGTCATGTCGGAAGCGGTGCAACTGCTGCTGAATTTTTCCTTCGATACGCTTGGCCTGCACCGGATCGAGGCCGCCGGTCTGCCGTCAAACGGGCCGAGCCGCGGGTTGCTGGAGAAAAGCGGTTTCGTTCAGGAGGGGCTGGCGCGGAAATTTCTGCGGATTGACGGGATGTGGCAGGATCACGTCTGTTACGCGATTTTGCGGACCGACCCCCGGCCGGTCGTCCCGATGTATGACTGAAAGACCGGTGACGGTACTCTACGCGTGGCCGTGCTCGCCGGAGAGCAGCGACAGGTCGACCCCCAGTTTCGCGATCGCCCGCTCCCACCTGGTGTCGTTGTCGTGATCGAACAGGAGGCTGTCATCGGCCGGCACGTTCAGCCAGGCATTCTGCTGGATTTCGCTTTCCAGCTGTCCGGAGCCCCAGCCCGCATAGCCCAGCGCCAGCAGCGAATGCTGCGGCCCGCGGTTTCTCGCAATATCGCGCAGGATTTCGATCGTCGCCGTTAATCCAACCCGGTTGTCGACGGAAATGGTGCCGTTCTGTTCGTATTCCGGCGAATGAAGAACGAATCCGCGGCCCGTTTCAACCGGCCCGCCATACTGGACCTTGATTTCATTGGTCGAATCGCCGCGTTCGATACCAAGCTGGTCGAGCAGTTCTTTGAAGCTCAATTCCTTGAGGGGTCTGTTCACGATCAGCCCCATTGCGCCATCCGCATTATGCGCGCACAGGAAAATGACCGAGCGTTCAAACCGTGGATCCTGCATCGTCGGCATGGCGGCCAGAAGCTGGCCTTTCAGATAACCGGAAGTGCTGTCCTTTCCACTCATGTCGATGGCCTCTTTGTATCTGTGTCCTGTATCACGTATCGGGGTTATATCGGGTGCAGGTAAATCTGGCTGCACGGATATCCCGCGTATCGGTCTATTGCAGTGCAGCATACCACAAAAGACCCTGACGGAAAAGTGACCCGTTCTTTCGAAACCGGAACATTATATAGTCCGTGCAATCGTTGAAAGCCAATGGAGGAGAATCGTTTCTTGCCCGTAACCCGGATCGTACAGGCGGCAATCGCCATGCTGTTGTGTCTGATGTCCTTATCGGCGGGGTACGCGGCGACAGGCGCCTGGAACACAAATGATCACGTCGATACGCGTCTTGTGTCGGTCATGGATGCGGTGGGCGATGCAGATTCCGTTCGGCTGGGCCTGCATTTCCGGATGCGGCCGGGCTGGAAGATTTACTGGCGGTCGCCGGGCGATGCCGGGTTTCCGCCGGACCCCGACTGGGCCGGGTCCGAGAATATGCGCGCGGTGTCGATGGCCTGGCCCGCGCCGAAGCGGTTTTCCATCTTCGGGCTGGAAACGCTGGGATATGCCGACGAGGTGTTGCTGCCGCTGGCGGTCGCGCTGGAAAACCCGGGTCAGCCGTTGCGGCTCAGGGCCAATATCCGTTATCTCGCCTGCAAGGATATCTGCATTCCCTATGAGGCGGCGCTGGCGCTGGACCTGCCGTCGGGAACAGCCGGACCGGGGATCGAATCCGGTCTTGTCGAGCGATTCGCCGCGCTGGTGCCCGGACCCGATTCCAGTGGCGGATTGTCCATTGAAAATGCCGTTCTGATCAACCGGGGCAAGGACCCCGTCCTGCAGCTTGCTCTGCGCAGCGACACCGGTTTCGACGCACCCGATGTTTTTATCGAGGCGCCAAAGGACACGCTTTTCGGCAAGCCTGCTGTCGTTATCGCCGAATCCGGCAAGCGGGCGTTGCTGGAAGTGAAAGGTGCCGGGGCAACCGCGGTTGACCTGGATGGCGGCAACTTCACGGTGACGCTGGTCGATGGCAAGCGGGCGATCGAACGAATTCTGCCCGTGCGTCTCGGTGAACCGCTTGCAGCCCTGACCGCAATACCCCGGCCCGGGGGCGAGCCGGCGGCGGCGCTGCCGCTCTGGCGCGCGCTGTTGCTCGCGGTGCTGGGTGGGCTGATCCTGAACCTGATGCCCTGCGTGCTGCCGGTCCTGTCGATCAAGCTGCTGGCCGCCGTCAGCCATGGCGGCGGCCATGCATCCGATGTGCGTGCCGGATTCCTGGCGACGGCGGCGGGCATTGTGGCGTCGATGCTGGTGATCGCGGCGGCGCTGATCGCGGTGACGGCGGCGGGGTTTGTTGCCGGATGGGGCATTCAGTTTCAGCAACCGGTCTTCCTGGCCTTCATGGTGGTCGTGGTAACGCTGTTCGCCTGCAACCTGTTTGGCATGTTTGAAATATCGTTGCCGCAATGGATGTCTGGGCTGGCGCTTTCCGCCGGTAACGGGCCGTCGCTGGGTGGGCATTTCCTGACCGGCGCCTTTGCGACCCTGCTGGCGACACCCTGTTCCGCGCCATTCGTCGGCACAGCCATCGGCTTTGCGCTGAGCCGCGAGGCACCGGAGATCCTGATGGTCTTCGCCGCGCTTGGGCTTGGCCTCGCGCTGCCGTATGTCGCCGTGGCCGCCTTTCCCCGGGTTGCCACCGCACTGCCGCGTCCCGGCCCGTGGATGATAACCCTGCGCCGTATTCTGGGGCTGGCGCTGGCCGCGACAGCGGTCTGGCTGCTGAGCGTCATTGCGGTTCAGATTGGAACGGAAGGCGCCATCCTGCTCGGCGCGATGATGGCCCTTATCGCAGCGGTCTTTGCGTTGCGGCACGTGCCGGGCTCCCGTCTTGGCCGGTATTCGGGCGCCGCGGTGACCCTTCTGGCGCTTGCCGCGCTGGCATTGCCTGTCGTTCGTGCGCCGGATCCCGGCATATCATCAAAACAGTTGCAGGCCGGCTGGCAGGTCTTCGATATGGCGGAACTGCGCCGCATTGTTGCCGGTGGCGGGACCGTTTTTGTCGATGTCACCGCGGATTGGTGCATCACCTGTCAGGTCAACAAGAAGCTGGTGCTGGAACAGGGCGAGGTTGCGGCATGGCTCGCAGGTGACGAGGTTACGGCCATGCGCGCGGACTGGACCCGGCCCGACCCGGCCATCGCCGCATACCTTGCGGGTTTTGGCCGTTACGGCATCCCGTTCAACGCGATCTACGGGCCGGAGGCACCTGACGGAATAGCCCTTCCCGAACTTTTGACTGATGCCGCTGTTCTCAGTATCGCGGCCCGCGCCGCTGGCGGCCGTCACGCGGTTTCCCGCTAGAAACGATATTTATGCGCCAATGATGGCGAATTCGGGCTGGACTTGCGTGGTCGCGGGTTTAAGTATCTGCCCAGACGAAACCGCACATAAAAATGTTTCTATTTTGGAGGGTTGGGAGAAGACATGACAATCAAAGTTGGCGACAAGATTCCTTCGGCGACGCTGTATCAAATGGGCGCTGATGGCCCCGCCGCCGTATCGACAGACGATTTCTTCAAGGGCCGCAAGGTTGTGCTGTTCGCGGTGCCGGGGGCGTTCACGCCGACATGCTCCGCGAAGCATGTTCCGGGCTTCCTGAACAATTCAGCGGCCATCAAGGCGAAGGGCATCGACGCCATTGCCTGCGTCGCGGTGAACGACGCGTTCGTCATGGGTGCCTGGGGCAAGGACCAGGGTGTCGGCGAAAACATCGCGATGCTTGCCGATGGCAGCGGCGAGTTCACCAAGGCGGCCGGTCTGGAGCTGGACCTGTCCGCGCGTGGCCTTGGCGTGCGTTCGAAGCGCTATGCCATGGTCGTCGATAATGGTGTTGTGAAGACGCTGAAAGAGGAAGAAGGCGGCGCGCTGACAATCTCCAGCGCGGAAAGCGTTCTCGAGTCTCTCTAAGGGCTGATTGATACGCGGCGGAAGGCGCTACTGCCTTCCGCCGTATGCCCTTGCCCCTTCGCGGGCGAGTTCGTCGGCGCGTTCGTTTTCGGGATGGCCGGCATGGCCCTTGACCCAGCGCCATTCGACCTCATGGTCTTCGATGGCCGCTTCCAGGCGCTGCCACAGATCCACATTCTTCACCGGTTTCTTTGCCGCGGTCTTCCAGCCGCGCTTTTTCCACGCGTGGATCCATTTGGTGATGCCGTCGCGCAGATAGGTGCTGTCCGTATGGACCACGGCGCGGACGGGTCTTTTGATCGCTTCCAGCGCCATGATGGCCGCCAGCATTTCCATCCGGTTGTTGGTGGTTTCCGCTTCGCCGCCGTTCAGTTCCTTTTCCGTGCTGCGATAGCGCAGGATCGCCCCCCAGCCGCCCGGGCCCGGATTGCCGCTGCAGGCGCCATCGGTGAAAATATCGATTTTGTCGGTGCTGTCGTCGGTCATCAGAGGCCGTATGCGCCAGGCCCGGATATCTGCTGATGAAACTGCAGGAAGCCGAGATATTCCAGGGGGTCTTTCGGCTGGACCATCGCGCCTTCCGGGTGGTTCAGCCAGTCATACAGCCGGGTCAGCAAAAACCGGGTAGCACTGCCGCGCGCCAGGACCGGCAACGCCTGCAATTCGTCGTCGGCAAGCGGCCGGACCTTGCGGTACTCGGACAGCATCAGCTGCGCCTTGGTGACGTTGAAACTGCCATCGCGTTCGAAGCACCAGGCGTTGAGGCAGATGGCGATGTCATAGGCATAGAAATCGTTGCAGGCGAAATAAAAGTCGATGACCCCGGACAGCCTGTCGTCCAGGAAGAAGACGTTGTCGGGAAACAGGTCCGCATGGCAAACGCCGGATGGCAGGCCGGCCGGCCAGTTCGCTTCCAGGAAGCCGATTTCCGTTTCGAGCAAAGAGTCCAGACCGTCGCGGACTTCATGCGCGCGTGCCGCGCAGGATTCGAACAAACCGCGCCAGGCGCCAACAGACAGGCTGTTGGCGCGTTGCATGGAAAACCCGGCGCCGGCCAGATGCATTCTGGCCATGGCGTTGCCCAGCTGGGCGCAATGGCCCGGCAGGATGCGCCGCGGCCACATGCCCTTCAGAAAGGTGACGATGGCGGCCGGTCGCCCGCATAATTCGCGCAACGCGTTGCCGTCGCGGGCGTGCAACGGCGTCGGACAGGCGATGTCCTGCGCCGCCAGATGCTCCATGTAACCGATGAAATAGGGCAGGTCTTCGGGTTTTACCCGCTTCTCGTAAAGGGTCAGGATATGGCTGCCTGCGGTCGTCTGCAGCAGGTAGTTCGAGTTTTCCACGCCTTCGGCAATGCCCTTGAACGATATGACCTCGCCGATATCGTAAGCGGCGACAAACGCGACGAGTTCCTCGTCGCCGACATCGGTATAGACGGCCATCGTCAGCGGCGCATTCGGTGTTTGACGATGCCATACATTCGCTTGACGCCCTGCTGCCCGGTGCCCATAAAACCCTCATTCATTTATGCCGCTGTCCATGACGGTTATCCGCCAGACAGCAACCGGCGCGAACCTAATATAGTCTACAGGGGGATGAAACAAGCCATGACAGACCCGGTGATTGCACAGAAGGCGCCTTATGAAGTTGCGGTAACCAAGGGCGACAGTTACTGGTGGTGCGCCTGCGGCCAGAGCAAGGCGCAACCCTTTTGCGACGGCAGCCACAAGGGCACCGGCCTGTCGCCGATGGAGTATGTCGCGCCGCGCAGCAAGACGGTTTATTTCTGCGGCTGCAAGGCTACGGACAACAAGCCGCTCTGCGATGGCGCCCACGGGGATCTGTAGTCGGAAGGCTTTGAACATGCTGGCGCGTACCGGATTACTGATTGCCGTCGGCATGTTGCTGGCTGCCTGCGCGGGCGAGAAAGACAGCCGGATCGCCTGTCCTGATGTCGATGTCCTGCGCGGACTCGGCGATGTGACCCGGTTCAATCCCGGCCCGGGGCGTGATCCGACGGATGTTCTGCTGGAAGCCTGGATCGATCGCGTTGGCGGTAGCTGCCAGCGCGACGATGAGAACCTGCTGGTGGACCTGGCGGTGCGGATTGTCACGCGCCGCGGCCCGGCAAACCGGACCGAAAGCGCCACGATACCCTATTTCGTAGCGATCACCGATCTGCAACGCAATATTCTCAGCCGCCAGACGTTTTCGGCGGAAACACCCTATGTCAGCCGGAAGTCGATCTCGTTCGAAGATGTGCTGACCCTGACAATTCCCCTGAGCCCCGGCGTCGAAACGGATTCCTTCTCCATTTTTGTCGGCCTGGAACTGAGCGAAGAGGAATTGCGCTACAATCGCAGCAAGCTCAAGAATTGAAGCGGCGTGATACCCATAGCAGATGATCATGTTCCCTCCGGTGACCCGGCCATCCGGCAGGGGGCGGCGGCGCCATGAATGAAGCAGTAGACCGGCAGGCCAGGGCGCGTAAGCTTCTGCACGACATATTCGGTTATTCCGACTTTCGCGGCGCCCAGGAACCGGTCGTCCGGTCATTGCTCTGCGGGCGCAATACGCTGGCCGTGATGCCCACGGGTTCGGGCAAGTCATTGTGTTTCCAGATTTCGGGCATGGTTCTGGGCGGGTTGACCATCGTCGTATCGCCGCTGGTGGCTTTGATGCACGACCAGGTCGCCGCATTGCGGCTTGCGGGCGTGCCGGCCGAAACGATCAATTCGTCGCGTGACCGCATGGAAAATGTCGATGCCTGGCGCCGCGTCGCCGCGGGGGAATCGCCGTTGCTGTATCTGTCACCGGAACGGCTGATGACCGACCGCATGCTGTCCGCATTGCAGCGCCTGCCCGTGCGGCTGATCGCCATTGACGAGGCGCATTGCATCTCGCAATGGGGCCCGGCCTTCCGTCCCGATTACGAATCCCTGGCGCGGTTGCGGGACCAGTTCCCCGGCGTGCCGATAGCGGCATTGACGGCGACTGCGGACAAGGCAACGCGCAACGATATCGCGGCAAAGCTGTTCGGTGGCGATGGCGAGATTTTCGTGGCCGGATTCGACCGGCCGAACATCCGGCTCTCCGTTGAAATGAAAAGCGGCGGTACGCGCCAGATCCTCGACTTCGTCGCGGCGCATAAGGGCGATAGCGGGATTGTCTACTGCCTGTCGCGCAAGAAAACGGAAAGCGTCGCCAGGATGCTGTGCGACAACGGCATCCCCGCCCTGCCATACCACGCGGGCATGGACAAGGGGGAGCGCGACGCGAACCAGGACACCTTCATGACCGAACCGGGCAGCGTGATGGTGGCGACGATTGCCTTCGGAATGGGAATAGACAAACCGGATATCCGGTTCGTGCTGCACACCGACCTGCCCGGCAGCATGGAGGCCTACTACCAGGAAATCGGCCGCGCCGGGCGCGACGGCGAGGCCGCCGAAGCGCATATGCTGTATGGGCTGGACGATATCCGCATGCGCCGGGTTTTCATCGAACAGGAAGACAGCGGTGATGACGATCGGCGGCGGCGTGAACATAAACGTCTCGACGCGCTGATCGGCTTTTGTGAAGCGCCTTCCTGCCGGCGGCGGACGCTGCTCGCCTATTTCGGCGATGAGATAAAAGAGTGCGGCAATTGCGATATCTGCCTTAACCCGGTGGAGATGGTCGATGGCCTTGTCGAAGGCCAACAGGCGCTAACCGTTGTGCAGCAGACGGGGCAGCGCTTCGGGGCGTCGCATATCGTCGATGTGCTGCGCGGCGCGGATACCGAAAAAATCCGCGCGGCTGGCCATGATGCGGTGGCGGGCTTCGGTGCGGGCGCGGGGCGCAGCAAGGATGCCTGGCGATCGATCATCCGCCAGCTCGTCGCGGCGGGATATCTGCGGCTCGATGTAGCAGGGTATGGCGGCCTCGCGCTGACCGATGACGGCCGGAAACTGCTGCGGGGCGACGCGGCCTTCGCCTACCGGGCCGATACGATCAAACAGGAAAAAACGTCGAAAGCGCTGGCGCGGGAGGTTGCCGCCGGGCTGACGCCCGCGGATGCTGCGCTGCTTGGCGTGCTGAAGAAATTGCGGCGCGACCTCGCTAGCGAGCGCGGCGTGCCGGCCTATGTGGTATTCTCCGACCGGTCCCTGCAGGACATGGCGCAAAGCCGGCCCCGGACGCACAGCCAGTTCGCGGAGGTGCATGGTGTCGGGGCGGCCAAGCTGCGCGACTTCGCCGATACCTTCCTGGCCGCTATCGAGGCCGCGGAAAGCGCTACCGCGTAAACTGCTTTATCATCGCGAAATTGGTAAGTGTGACGCCGCCGCGCGATACCGCCTGCTGCCGGGCAACGGTGAACCCCATTGATTCGAAAAACGGTCTCGCGGTGATGCTGACATCGGCGGTCAGGTGCCTGTGTCCCTGCCGTCGGGCGATTCCTTCGATGCGCCGGTAGAGCAGGCGCCCGACGCCGCATCGCTGCCAGCCGGGATGCACATAGAACATATCGATAAGACCGGCCTTTCCGAGGCTGGAAAACCCTGCGATCGCATCCTCCGTTTCGATGACGGCCGTGTCGCATGAAGCGACCCTTTCCTGAATCCATTCCGGGTCGGGAATCCGGGGCGACCAGGCATCGCGTTGTTCCGGTGTGTAATCTGCGGCTGCCGCGCGGTGCACACTGTCATGAAACAGGCGGGCCAGTGCTTCGGCATCCTTCCATCTATAGGCGCGCAGGCGCAGCCCGGAATCCGCCTGGCCGCCCAGGAATGCCGCCATGTGCAGTGCCGCCTGATCCGGCCCATAGGCAAATGCCGTCCCCACGGGGCAGGCATGCCGGGCGACACATCCGCCGGATAGGCAGTCAGCGCCCGCCGGACTTCGCAACCACGCGGCGCAGGCATGCGTGTCGTAACCGGCATCTCCGAAAGCGGATACAGGGCAGGCCGATAAGCATGGTTTTGCCGCACAATCCGGACAGGGCGCTTTGCGGTTCTCGCGTTCGGGCAGCGGCAGCCGCTCGCGGAAAGCAAACGCGCCGCGCCAGGCGTGCCACAGGCCGAATTCCGGGTGGATCATCATGCCGAGCGGCGAACGCCGGATATTTTCCGCCCGTTCCGCCCAGCGTTGAAACGGCTGGTAGGGCGGGCCCTCGAAGGGGAACAGCACCCTTGCGCCGAACTGCCCGGCGATGGGTTCCAGCACCTGCCGGGTCCAGGCGTCCAGCGGGTCGGAACCCGCCGGGCGGGTGGCCTTGAACGACTGCCACATGGCCGGGCCGGCATTGCCGACCAGCAGGATTGTACCCGTTTCCGGCGGCGCCGCGTCTTCATCAACCGGATGAAACCCGCCGCGCAGGATCAGCCCGTGCACGGCCAGCGCCTTGCGGATTGCATTTATCGACATGGATGCTCGCTATCCCGTAACCGCATATTGCCCGCACTGTGATACATTCATGGCATGTGGACCGATGTCGTCGACCAGAATGAATTCTATCACAGCCCGCTCGGGCATGTGGCGCAGCGTATGATCCGCAGGCGGATCCGCCAGCTATGGCCGGATGTGCGCGGCATGCGGATGCTGGGGCTGGGCTATGCGATACCCTATCTGACATCCTTCCGGGGTGAAGCGGAACGTGTCGTCGCCGCCATGCCGGCGCAGCAGGGCGTAATGCACTGGCCGCGCCACGAGCCCGGCCTGGTCACCCTAGTGGATGAGGCGGAACTGCCCTTTGCGGATCTGACCGTCGACCGGATGCTGCTGGTGCATGCGGTCGAACAGAGCGAGACCCAGCGCGGCATGATGCGCGAAGCCTGGCGGGTACTGTCGGAAGGCGGCCGGCTGCTGATCGTCGTGCCGAATCGCCGCGGCATCTGGGCCCGGCTGGAACGGACGCCATTCGGCCATGGCCAGCCCTATACCAACCGGCAGCTTCGCCGGTTGCTGCAGGACAATCTGTTCCTGCCGGTCGATACGGCCCGGGCGCTTTATGTGCCACCCAGCCAGTCGCGCCTGTCCCTGTCGTCTTCTCCGGCGATAGAACGGCTTGGCGACCGCTTTTTCCCGCAGTTTTCCGGCGTGTTGCTGGTGGAGGCGATAAAGCAGATCTATGCCGCGGCGCCGCCCGCCAAGGCGGTGCGCGGCCGGCGGCGATTCGTGGTTTTGCCGGATGGCGCCGCCCGGACGCGGGGACCGGGGAAATTCAGAATTGATGCCAGGCGCCGCCGGTGACTATCATCGGTCGTGATGCGGGTTCCCGTTATTCAACGGCATCGGATACAGGAGAAGGCAATGGTAGAACAGGCTGTTGAACATAAAGCAGAATGTCCGGAAATAACGCGGCTTCTGGCGCAGAACGCCACCGACATTACCTTTGATCGGCTGCCGGCGGAGGTTGTGTTCGTGACCAAGCACTGCCTGCTGGACTGGCTGGGCGTTACCATGGCCGGCGCGCGTGAACCGCTGACCCGGCAGCTGGCGGATTATGTCGGCGCCGAAGGGGGCGCCGCGCAGGCGACACTGATCGGGATCGGCGGCAAGGTTTCCGCAGGGCAGGCGGCATTGGTCAACGGATCGGCGGGACATGCGCTGGATTATGACGATGTGCTGCGGCTCCTGAACGGTCACCCGACAGCGCCGGTCATGCCGGCGATACTGGCCGTGGCGGAACATCGCGGCGCCAACGGCCGCGCGCTGATCGAGGCCTTCACCGCCGGGGTTGAAACCGAAAGCCGGGTCGGCGCCATCATGGGCGAGGGCCATTACGCCCATGGCTGGCACGCCACCGCGACGGTCGGACATTTCGGGGCGGCGGCGGGCGTTGCGCGGCTGCTCGGCCTCGACGCAGCAACAACCGCCATGGCGCTCGGCATTGCCGGAACCCAGGCGGCCGGGCTCAAATCGATGTTCGGCACGATGTGCAAGCCGCTGCATGCGGGAAAGGCGGCGCAAAACGGGCTGTTTGCGGCGGAAATGGCGTCGCGAGGCTTCACCAGCAATCCGGCGGTCATCGAATGCCTGCAGGGATTCGGCGATACCCAGACAGACACATTTGCACCCGAAAAGGGGCTGGAGGGGCTGGGCGAAACCTATCTGCTGCCGACCATGCGGTTCAAATACCACGCGGCCTGTTTCGGGACCCATGCGCCAATCGATGCCGCAATGTCCTGCCGGGAAAACCCCGCGTTCAACCGCGATGCGGTGGAACGGGTCGAAATCAGGGTAACGTCGCGCTGTCTGCGCATGTGCAACATCCCGGTCCCGACAACCGGGCTGGAGGCGAAATTCAGCCTGCGCTTTACTGTGGGGCTGGCTCTGGCAGGGGTCGATACCGGGCGGCTCGATACGTTTGACGACGCCATCACCCGCCGCGATGACGTGATGGCGTTGTGTAACCGGGCGGTCGTCATCGGGGACGATACGCTGGAGCGCAACGAAGCCAAGATCATCGTCCATCTGCGGAACGGCGCCGTTTTGCAGGGCCATGCCGATTTGAGCGACCCGGTAACGGATCTGGAACTGACCTGGCGCCGGCTGCAGACGAAGTTCCGCGGTCTCTCGGAACCGCTTGTCGGCGCCGCAAAGACGGAACGGATGCTGGAATTCGTGGCAGATCTGGAAAATGCGCCTGCGCTGTCGCCGCTGCTGGAGGCCACTGCACCCTAAAGCCGTCTGGCTTTAATCGGCTTCGATGTCCGATTCGAGACATGCGACAGAAACGGCATCGACGATACGTCGGACGATTTCGAAGCTGTAGCCCTGCCGGCCCAGCGCCGCCATATCGCGGTCGCGATGGGACTCGCGGTCTGACCTGCGCCAGGGGCCAAGCCGCCGCCGCTTCGCAAAATTGAAGGCGCCGCGGATATCCGCGCCGCCGGTTTCGTCTTCCAGGTTTTCCAGCACCTGGTCGATCTGTTCGCCATCGACGCCCTTCTCCGCAAGGCGCAGCCGTATGCCACGGCTGGACGCGCCCCGTCGATGCAGCGTTGTGGCCCGCGCCGCGGCATAATCGGCGTCATTCAGCAGACCCGAGCGCAGGTACCGTTCGATCAGCGCATCGACCATGACCGCGCCCTCCGCCGGGTCGTCGCCGTTTGCCTGCGCGGCGCGCCAGACACGGCGCATCAGTACCGCGCGCAGGTTCGCGGCCGAAGTGCTGTAACGCTGCAGATGCGCCAGTGCGGCCGCTTCCAGCGACCGGGCGGAAACCCGTCGCGGCTGCCGTTTCTTGCCGGTTTTGTTCATGCAGCGAAAATGTTGCCGATTCCGGGAACGATAAACAAGTACGAAAAGTTGATGCCTGTGACCGGCATCACTGACCCGTTCGCTGTTTCCAGAGAATATGCAACATGTCGGAAGCGGAAGATGCTTGCATCGGATGTTTTCGGAAAGCCGTTGATCGATTGCCCACCCTGCCCCTCCCAAAAGGCATCGATCTGCGGACAGACGGCGGTAATGCCACCCGCGTTGCTGCCGTCGCCGATTCCGGTCTTGGATCAGGACGGCGATATTCCAGGATTTACCCGAATTTTCAGGAAATGCGCAATTTTTCCGCCGCCGCGAGGGGCGGGCCGATTTTCTTCTTCGGTTCGGGCCCGCGGTCAGTCGGCGGCGCGCTCGTCGATGGAATCGTCACCTGACGCTGCGTCGAAGGGCGCCGGAGGTTTTTCGACAATAACGACAGCTTCGCCCGACGAGTCGGCGCCGTTACCGTTACCGCTATTGCCATTTTCTGCGGCCTCTGCGGGCCGGGCCGTGGTTCGGTGCGGGCGGCGCGCCGGGCGCCGGGCCACCTTCGTCTCATCGTCCGAATCCGGGGCATTTTGCCGGCCGTTTCCGCGGCTGTCGTCGCGCGGCTGGCACGGGCTCGCTGCTTCCTGCGTCGTTTCCTCATTTGAATCCGAGGAATCGTCGTTATCCTGGTCGTCGTTACCCGAATACTGCCGGTCCGAAGATCTGGAATCGTTCCCGTCTCCGCGATTTTGACGGGGCTGGTTGCTGTCGCCATCCTCGATATTCACGAGTCGAAAATAATGTTCCGCATGCTGGTACATATTTTCAGCCGCAATCCTGTCCCCCGCCGTATGGGCGTCGCGGGCCAGCTGCAGGTATTTTTCGTAAACCTGGTGCGCATTGCCGCGAATACGGATACTTGGACCATTGCTGTCGAAGTTCTGATGCCGCGGGGACACATTACGACGCCCCCCGCCACTACGGCCGCGAGACCGTTTCGGATTTTGCCCTTGTCTCATTTTTCCGTCATTAATTGTTTAAATGCTCAAACTCAGTTGCCCTATGTAAAGGCGTATCGCGAGAACCATACTTTTGGAGCTACGACCCCCGGACCTTCTCTGTCACGGGCTACCGACCGGCTGAATCAAGGTCTTCAGACCTGCGAACGCCGCAATCAGCCATATTTGGCTAACATGTCGTCGATTTTCGAAATCTAGTCGGTTCGGCCAGCCAAACCAAGGACTTTTTTCAACCTTTCCAGGGAATGCCCGATCGGGGCTCCGGCCGCCGCCGCAATGTGAACCCGCGGCTCCTGCTATCGGTGCCGTTGCAGGACGGGATTCATCCACAAAATCTTGTGCGGAATCATCTTTCGGTATCGGGGAACGGTCTTGACGCGCCGCAGCAAAGCGATACATTGACGGGACTGTCCGGTGCAGGGATCGGGAGCGTCTGATGTTCGAATTACGCATATATGGCCGTCGATCAAGCGGCATGGTCCGATATCGGCATGGCGGCCTTGCCGCGATCGTGCCGGTCGATCAGAAAATCGTCGAAGAAATTGCGCCGGCCCTGACCGGGACCGGTGATGCGGTGCTCCGTATCGACCGGCCCGAAAGCGCCGTCGTTCTGGCGTTTCCCGCGCCGGTTGACCGGTTGAACCGCGCGAAAAAAGGCCGTACGAACGGTCGCTCCAAGGGGCGACCGAAAGGCTGACGCGGCTGCCGTTTTCCCGGATACCATTCTGTTCTGCGGTTACAAGGCCGGCTTTCCGGCCTTGAGCCACGCGTCATATTCGGCGCGAACCGTGTCGCTGGCCGGATAGGTGCCGATGACCGGCCGGCCGCTGGCGACGAGTTTCTGGATAAATTCCTCAATGCCTTCCTAGGCGGCGGCGTCCCGGGCGATTTCCTCCGCCAAGGCCTGCGGCAGGACGGCGCAGCCGTCGCCATCGGCGACGATGATATCGCCGGGATATACCGCGACACCGCCACAGGATATCGGTTCCTGCAGGCCGGCGGGACAATGGGCGGTGGGACTGGCCGGGGCGGCCGGGCCGGCGCCAAAGACCGGCAGGCCGATGTCGCGAATCGCATCGGCGTCGCGAATGCCCCCGTCGGTGACGATCCCGGCAACGCCGCGGTATTTCAACCGGGTAATGAGAATATCGCCGATGGTGCCGCTGTCGCGGTCGCCCCTGGCATCGGTGACAAGAACCCCGCCCGCCGGGCATTCCTCGATGGCGCGGCGCGCCAGGTTCTGCGGGCTGGCGAGCAGCGCCAGGTCCGCGATATCCTCGCGCATCGGGATGAACCGCAAGGTATAGGCGACGCCGACCATGCGCTCCGTCACCGGGTGCAGCGGCAGGACGCCCCGCATATAGACGTTGCGGATATTTCGCTTCAGCAGCTGGTAGGTCAGCGTCCCCGTCGATATGCCCATCAGGCGCGCGCGCAATTCTTTGTTCACGTTACATGTCTCCCTGCCGTGATCCCTGGCTCTGCCGATACCGATTTAGCGTGTCAAACACGGTTCGTACACGCTATATCGTGGATATGTCCGGTCTATTTGTTGTTTTCATGGTTCTGGCGATGGTCGCCACGCTGGCCGTGCTTGTCGTCGGCATCATCGGCATGGCGAGCGGCGGCGAATTCAACCGTCGTTACGCCAACAAGCTGATGCGCGCGCGCGTCGTGCTGCAGGCGGCGGCGCTGCTGTTGTTTGCGATTGTCCTGTTTTTTGTCGGCAGGGGGTGACCCGGCATGGTGCGGTTGACCCGGATCTACACAAGGGGCGGCGACAAGGGCGAAACCTCGCTGGGCGATGGCCGCCGGGTCGCCAAGCACGACCTGCGCGTCGCCGCGACCGGCACCGTGGATGAAACCAACGCGACCATCGGTCTCGTCCGGCTTCATACCGACGGGGCGATCGACAGCGTCCTGTCCCGCATCCAGAACGACCTGTTCGACCTGGGCGCCGACCTGTGCACCCCGGAGGGCGGCGAACGCGGCGCTGGGGCGCTGCGCGTGACCCAGCCCCAGGTTGACTGGCTCGAAGGCGAAATCGACCGGTTCAACGGATCCCTGGCGCCGCTCAACAGCTTCGTCCTGCCCGGGGGCAGCGCGGCCGCGGCCTATCTGCATCTGGCGCGCACCGTTGCGCGCCGGGCGGAACGGCTGGTGACGGAACTGGCCGCGCAGGAACCGGTGAGCGCAATCGTCATCGCCTATCTGAACCGGCTGTCCGATCTGTTCTTTGTGCTGGCGCGGGCCTGCAATGACAACGGCGCGGGGGACGTGCTGTGGGTGCCGGGCGCGAACCGCTGAATCCGAACCGATGATCGCCGAGGCGCTGCACTGGGCGTTGACGCCCGCGCCGGCCTGGGCGCGCCGCGCCGGATATCTGACGGAACTGATCGCGATCCAGGCGCAATACGGGCGCTGGCGCCGGCAATGGGCGCCCCACCTGCAGGAATCGAAAGACGCCATTCGCGCCGCCATGGCGCGCTGCGCCACGCGTCGCCATGCAATGGTCTACGGTTCCGGCCCGTTGCTGGATATTCAGCTGGCGGAGCTGGCGGCGAACTTTGAGAAGGTGACGCTGGTCGATGTGGCGCATCTCTGGCCGGCGCGGCTTGCGGCGCGCCGGTTTTCGAATGTCAGGCTGGTGGCGCGGGATATTTCCGGTGTGGCGCAGGGTCTGCTGGAAGGGGCGGCGCAGGGCGCGGATGGCCCGCCGCGGCCGCAGCCCAACCTGCCGCAGGACCATGCATCGGTCGATTTCCTGGTATCAGCGAATGTGTTGTCGCAGCTGGCCGTGACGCCGCTGCGCTTTCTGTCCCGGCATATCGTATTGTCCCGGGACGAGGCGCTGCGGTTTGCCGCGGATGTCGCCCGGGCGCATCTGGCGCATTTGCGGCAGTTCGATGCCGTCTGCTGCCTGATCACGGATACGCGGCGCGATTTCCTGTCCCGGGATGGTGCGGTGCACAAAACGGAAGAGCAGCTGCCGGGCATTGTGCTGCCGGCGCATGACCGGTCATGGGATTGGGAAATTGCGCCGCCGGGTGAGATTTCACCCGAATACAGTGTGCGAGCGCGGATGCTTTGCGCCACCATATTGCCGGGAAATGACGGGCAGGGGCGGCAAAACGGCGCAGCGGGTCGTCTTGACACGGTTTGGAGGCAGGCCTAAACAGGACCCCGCCTCAGCCAAGAATGTAGGGAAAGTATAGCGATGAAAATCCTCGTCCCCGTGAAGCGGGTCGTCGATTACAACGTCAAGGTCCGGGTAAAGTCCGACGGGACCGGCGTTGAGACGGCGAACGTGAAAATGTCGATGAATCCGTTCGATGAAATCGCCGTTGAAGAAGCGCTGCGCCTGCGCGAAGCCGGCACGGTAGACGAAGTCATCGTTGCTTCAATTGGCGTTCAGCAATGCCAGGAAACCATCCGCACCGCCCTGGCAATGGGCGCGGATCGCGGTGTCCTGGTCCTGACGGATGTCAACCTGGAGCCTCTCGCAGTTGCGAAGGCGCTGAAGGCGGTGGTCGAAAAGGAAAGCCCCGATATCGTTATTCTCGGCAAGCAGGCCATCGACGACGACAGCAACCAGACCGGCCAGATGCTGGCGGCGCTTCTGGGCTGGAGCCAGGCTACCTTTGCGTCGAAGATCGAAGTCGGCGACGGCTCGGCAGATGTGACCCGTGAAATCGACGGCGGGCTGGAAACGATCAATGTGAAGCTGCCGATGATCGTGACCACGGACCTGCGCCTCAATGAGCCGCGCTATGCGTCGCTGCCGAACATCATGAAGGCGAAGAAAAAGACCATCGATACGATGAGCCCGGCCGATATCGGCCTCGATACCACGCCCCGGCTGAATGTCCTGAAGGTCGTGGAGCCCGCCAAGCGCAAGGAAGGCGTCAAGGTGGCCGATGTGGCCGAACTCGTCAGCAAACTGCGTAACGAAGCGAAGGTAATCTGATCATGGCCAATCTGGTGATCGCCGAGCATGACGGCAAGAACGTCAAGCCCGCAACGCTGAACGCGGTGACGGCCGCCGTTGAAATCGGCGGCGATGTGGATATTCTCGTCGCCGGAAACGATTGCGCCGCCGTGGCGGATGCCGCCGCGCAGATCGCGGGCGTCGGCAAGGTCCTGTGCGCCGATTCCGCCGAATATGCCAATCAGCTGGCGGAAAACCTGGCCCCGCTGGTGGTCAACCTGGCGGCGAATTACAGCCATGTCCTGGCGCCGGCTACGACCAACGGCAAGAACCTGATGCCGCGCGTCGCAGCCCTGCTGGATGTGCAGCAGGTGTCGGAAATTACCGCGGTCATCGCCCCGGATACGTTTGAACGCCCGATCTACGCCGGCAACGCCATCGCGACGGTGCAGTCGTCCGACGCGACCAAGGTCATCACGGTGCGCATCACCGGCTTCGACGGGGCCGCCGCCACGGGCGGCAGCGCCGGTGTCGAGGCGGTCGGCGCGACCGGCGACGCCGGCCTGTCCAGCTTCCTGCGGGCGGAAATCAGCAAGTCCGAACGGCCTGAACTGACCTCTGCCGGGATCGTTATTTCCGGCGGGCGCGGCATGCAGAACGGCGAGAATTTCGCCATGCTTGAAAAGGTCGCGGACATTCTGGGCGCGGCGGTCGGCGCGTCGCGTGCGGCGGTCGATGCGGGCTTCGTGCCGAACGAATACCAGGTCGGCCAGACCGGCAAGGTCGTGGCGCCGGATCTGTATATCGCGGTCGGTATTTCCGGCGCGATCCAGCATCTCGCGGGCATGAAGGACAGCAAGGTAATCGTCGCCATCAACAAGGACGAGGAAGCGCCGATCTTCCAGGTGGCCGATTACGGGCTGGTGGGCGACCTGTTCGACGTGATCCCGGAACTCGAAGCGGAACTGAACAAGACGGCCTAAAGCAAATCATGTGAATTTGCTTTAATGCCATATAAAGTAAAGCAGATTCACGCCCTAGACCTGACGCAAGTATTGCGTCAGGTTAACGGCGATCTGCTTTATCGTTCGCGGCCGCGGCCGCGCTGACAGGACGCGAAACATGATCAAGACAGTTGGTATCATCGGCGCCGGACAGATGGGCAGCGGCATCGCGCATGTTGCGGCGCTTGCCGGTTTCGATGTCCGGATCCTCGATGTCAACGAAGCGGCCCTGAACGCGGTAAAAGGCGAAATCGACCGCAATATGGACCGTCAGGTCCGCCGCTCGCTGGTCAGCGAAGCGGACCGGACCGCGGCGCTGGGCCGGATCAGCACCAGCACCGATTACGCCCTGTTCGGCGATTGTGAAATCGTGATCGAGGCGGCGACGGAAAACGAAGCGATCAAGAAGGAAATCTTCAAGACGCTGATCCCGCATCTTTCCGCCGATGCGATCATCGCGTCCAATACCTCGTCGATCTCCATCACGCGCCTTGGCGCATCGACCGACCGGCCCGGCCGGTTCATCGGCATGCATTTCATGAATCCGGTGCCGATGATGAAACTGGTGGAACTGACTCGCGGCCTCGGCACGGACAAGGAAACCTACGAGACGGTTCGCGACCTGGCGCTGAAGATGGGCAAGACCGTCGCCTCGGCGGAAGATTTCCCGGCCTTCATCGTCAACCGGATCCTGCTGCCGATGATCAACGAGGCCGTTTATACGCTCTATGAAGGCGTCGGTAATGTGGAAGCCATCGACACGGCGATGAAGCTGGGCGCCAATCATCCTATGGGCCCTCTGGAACTGGCCGATTTCATCGGGCTTGATACCTGCCTTGCGGTCATGCAGGTGCTGTATGACGGGCTCGCGGATTCCAAATACCGCCCCTGCCCGCTGCTGGTGAAATATGTCGAAGCCGGCTGGCTCGGCCGCAAATCCGGCCGCGGTTTCTACGATTACGGCGGAGATACGCCGGTTCCGACGCGCTGAAGCAGAGCGTTCGCCCCGATCAAGACTAGCGAAACGTTTCCTCAACGCCGTCCATTTGGCCGCGACTCTTCAGAATCCTGCGGTACGATAGCGAGAGGGCGCCAACGACAATCGCATAACTTAGCAGGGCTGGTACCTGCATGACGAGATTTTCCGCGAGTTGTACGGGCAATGATGCCGCTAAGCCGAAGCCGAACAATGGCGCGAAAACCGCGATGGTGACAGGCAACGCCAACAACATGACCGGCATCGGTGTGAGGACGATAATCCAGAGCAGACGCCAGCCGTTTTTCGCCGAAAATCGCCAGCTTTCCCGAAAACTCATGGGATATCCCGCGGCAATGGCGGGGAATACCAGCGAAAACCGCACGAGTATCCATCCGGCTATGGTTCCGGTTGCCAGTTGCAGGCCAAAAAGTGCAAAGACGACTCCGCCGCCAATGCCCTGAGATAGCTGCGGCGCGTTGCCATCAACGATGCCGGTTCCCGCTCGCGCCAGAATGGCAATGACGATTCCGGCAGCGCCAAGGACAATTGCGCTCATCAGAAAGAGTACCGGTATCGATACCAACATTAATTTGATACCGTTCAGCAGGTAACGCCAATGCAGCTTTCGCCACCGAAAGGCGTCACGCACAAGAACGGATTCTCCCGGCGCCAGATAAATCCGATGGCAGGCGACAACGAATAGAATCATAACGGCTATGCCGAACAACCCGCAGAAAAGGCCGGCAAGAAAGTACCAGCCTGGGGTCGATAATTGCTGCATTTTTTGCGTGGCGTCGATGTATTCCTGCAACGATGCCGGATTGCCCAACCTTGCCCAGGTGGTGGCGTTCGTAACCGCACCAATGATGCTGAAGACGATAATTATCGGCAGGGAAAGGAGCGCGAAATCTCTCTTTTGTCGCCAGATGAGAGAGTAAGTCGCCGCGATTGTCCGGAATACCGGCAGTTTCATAAGCTTCGCCTTTCAGGCGGATCCATAACTTTTTACTCGGCGCATCGCAATGTACGCGGAAAAATAGTAAGCTGGCTCATGCCAACACCGCAAGGTATGGAAACCGGTGGCGAAACGCTTCGTTACCGGTCCAACAGTTCCCGCACCATCGCGACCGCTTCAGGCGAATCCCATTCCGCCGTGCCGGCAAGGGATCCGACGATCCGGCCTTCGCGGTCGATCAGATAGGTTGTCGGCATGCCGATCAGGCGGAAGCCGCGGGCCAGTTGCATGCGCGTGTCGACATAGGTCGTGAAATTTTCGATGCCGAGTTTCTTCAGGAAGGGAATGGCGACTTCCGCGCCCTTGCGGTCCTCGCTGATGGCGAGGATTTCGAAATCACTTTCTTTGATGACCGCCTTCAACCGGTCCAGTGAGGGCATCTCGCGGATGCAGGGGGCGCACCATGTGGCCCAGAAATTGACCAGGAGAACCTTGCCTCGAAACGACGCCAGGGAGACGGTTTCGCCGGTGGCATTCAGGAATTCGACTTCCGGTGCTGGAAGTAATGGATCGTTGCGGGTAAATTGCGCCATCCAGCCGTCCTGCGGCGGCGCGGCGATGCCCTTGCGGGCGCTGCCGGATACCGCAACGGCGAAACCCAGAATGATTGCAGTAATGAACGAAATTTTTTTCATCGAATACCCTGCCGGTCTGTCATGAGCGGGAATGACTCCAGTGCAAACGCCATGTGGGGCGGGCGGTTCGCCGCCGGGCCGGATGCGGTCATGTCGGAAATCAACGCCTCCATCGGTTTCGACAAGCGATTATACGCCCAGGACATCGCCGGATCGAAGGCGCATTGCCGCATGCTGGTGCAGCAGGGCATCGTGACCCCGGCCGATGGCGATGCCATCCTGTCCGGGCTGGATGCCGTTCTGGAAGAAATCGAAAGCGGGCGCTTCGAATTCAAGACCGCGCTGGAGGACATCCACATGAATGTGGAGTCCCGGTTGCGCGAGATGATCGGCGATGCCGCCGGACGCCTGCATACGGGGCGCAGCCGGAACGACCAGGTGGCGACCGATCTGCGCCTGTGGACCCGCGACGCCATCGACGGGCTGGATGCGCAACTGGCCACCCTGCAGAAGGCGCTGCTGGACAAGGCCGAGGAACATGCGGCAACGCCGATGCCCGGCTTCACCCATCTGCAGGTAGCGCAGCCGGTGACCTTCGGCCACCACATGCTGGCCTATGTGGAAATGTACGGGCGCGACCGCGGCCGGCTGAAGGATTGCCGCAAGCGGCTGAACGAATCGCCGCTCGGCGCGGCGGCTCTGGCCGGCACCTCCTTCCCCATCGACCGGCAGATGACGGCGCAGGCGCTCGGTTTCGACGGGGTGATGGCGAATTCGCTGGATTCGGTTTCGGCGCGGGACTTCGCGCTGGAATTCCTGTCGGCGGCCGCGATCTGCGCCACCCATGTCTCGCGGCAGGCGGAGGAACTGGTGATCTGGTGCGCGCCGCAATTCGGTTTCGTGCGGCTGTCGGACGGCTATTCGACCGGGTCGTCGATCATGCCGCAGAAGCGCAATCCCGACGCGGCGGAACTCGCGCGTGCCAAGGCGGGGCGCATTTTCGGCGGACTTATGGGGCTGCTGACGGTGATCAAGGGGCTGCCGCTCGCCTATGGCAAGGACATGCAGGAAGACAAGGAACCGGTTTTCGATGCCGCCGACAGCCTGTCGCTGATGCTGGCGGCAACCGCCGGGATGGTCGCGGACATGACCGTCATGCCGAAAGCGATGTCCGGCGCGCTGGCCCATGGCTACCCCACCGCGACCGACCTCGCCGACTGGCTGGTCCGCGCGCTGGGCATGCCGTTCCGGGACGCGCATCATGTGACCGGGGCGATTGTCGGGCTGGCGGAAAAGTCCGATTGCGCGCTGGAACAGGTGCCGCTTGCGGCGATGCAGTCGGTCGAACCGCGGATTACACAGGAAGTCTTTTCGGTGCTGTCGGTCGAGTCGTCGATCAACAGCCGCACCAGCGAGGGCGGCACCGCCGTCGCCAATGTGCGGGCAGCCATCGCCGCCGCGAAGGAGCGGTTCCTGTGAGCCGCCTTGTTATTCTCCTCCTGCTGACGGTTGCGATGGCAATGCCGTTGAGCGCCTGCGGCAAGAAGGGCGATCCAAAGCCGCCCAGCCGCGACAGTGAATTTCCCCGGCAATACCCCCGGTAAGGATGCGTCATGTCTGAATTCGACTATCGCGACGGCATCCTGCATGCCGAAGGCGTGGCAATCCCCGAAATCGCGGCGGCGGTCGGGACGCCGTTCTACTGCTATTCCAGCGCGGCGCTGACCCGCCGGTATCTGGAATTTACCGGGGCCTTCGACGGGCAGGACGTAATGGTCTGTTATTCGGTCAAAGCGAATTCGAACCTTGCGGTTATCCGGACACTGGCGGCGCTGGGCTCCGGCGCCGATGTGGTGTCGGAAGGGGAATTGCGCCGCGCGCTGGCCGCCGGTATCCCGCCGGAACGGATCGTGTTCTCCGGCGTCGGCAAGACCCGGGGCGAACTCGCCTTTGCGCTCGACCGGGGGATTTACCGCATCAATGTCGAATCCGAACCGGAACTGGCGGTCATCGGTGAACTGGCCGCGGGCCGGAGGGTGGAAATCGGCATCCGGGTCAACCCGGACGTGGATGCGAAAACCCATGAGAAGATCTCGACCGGCCGGGCGGAAAACAAGTTCGGCATCGATATCGGCCGGGCCCGCGATATTTTTGCCCGCGCGCGGGCGCTGCCGGGAATCCGGCCCGTTTCCGTTGCCGTGCATATCGGCTCGCAGCTCACCGACCTTGCACCGATGCGGACGGCGTTTACGAATGTTGCCGAACTGGTTCAGGCGCTGCGCGCGGACGGCAATACGATTGACAGTATCGACCTCGGCGGCGGCCTGGGTATCCGCTACGATGGCGAGACACCGCCGGCGGCAGGCGCCTATGCGGCGATGGTCATGGAAACGGCAGGAAACCTGGGCTGCCGGCTGATTTTTGAACCGGGCCGGTCGCTGGTCGGCAATTCCGGTATTCTGGTCACCAGCGTGATCTATGAAAAAACCGGTGAGGCGCGGCGCTTCGTCATCGTCGATGCCGCGATGAATGACCTGATCCGGCCGGCGCTGTACGAGGCCTATCACCGGGTTGACCCGGTGATGCAGCCGGCGCCCGATGCCGCATTGTCGCCCGCCGATATCGTGGGGCCGATCTGCGAAACCGGCGATACCTTCGCGCGCGGCCGCGACCTGCCCGCGGTCCGGCCGGACGACCTTCTTGCTTTCGCATCGGCGGGTGCCTATGGCGCGGTCATGGCATCGACCTACAATACGCGCCTGCTGGTGCCGGAGGTGCTGGTGAACGGCAATGCGTTTGCCGTCGTCCGCCGCCGGCCCGGTTATGACGAATTGTTGAAGCTCGACTCACTGGCGGAGTGGCAGCAATCTGTGTGATAATACAGCTTCTTCGCTAGATCGAAGGATGCCGTATCATGAAGGATTGGCGTAAAACCTGGGCGTTCCGCATCGCCCTGTCCCGCGTCGCGCTGTTTTGGGGGGGCGCATGGCCTGCCCTGTGGCCGGCGGTACAGGTTGCCGGGCTGTTCCTGCTCGTCGCGCTTCTCGACATTTTGCCGACGCTGCCCGGCTGGCTGCATGGCGGCCTTCTGCTCATTTTTTCCGGTGCGCTTCTGTGGGCGTTATGGAACGGTATCCGCGCGCTGCGCATACCCGATGGGCCGTCCGCCGAACGGCGGCTGGAGCAGGTCAACAACCTGTCGCACCGCCCGTTCGATGCGTTGGACGATGAAATAGCGACGCCCGATCCGCATGGCGAGGGGGCGCAGCTGTGGCAGCTGCATCGCGCCCGGATGGCGAAAATGCTGCAGGGAATCCGGGCCGGCTGGCCACAGCCAAGGCTGATCCGGCGTGACCCGTTTGCCACGAGAATTGTTCTCGGCGCGGTGCTGGTAATGTCCGCGTTTGCGGCGGGGGGCAATGCGCCCGCGCATCTGCTGCGCGCCGTGACGCCTGAATCGATATTTTCCGATGCCGCATCACCTGTAACGCTGGACGCATGGATTACGCCGCCTGCCTATACGGGCTGGCCACCGGTCTTCCTGACCGGCGCCGACCGCAAGGCCGGCGATGTTTCGGTGCCCGCCGGCAGCGTCCTGCTGGCGCAGGTGACGGGGGGCGGCAAGGTCCCGCAGCTCGTTTCCGGCGCGGTGCAATCGGATTTTACGGCGGTCGAAGCGGACAGTTACCGGATCGAGCAGGAATTAACGGCGGACGCGGCTATCGACATTGTATCGCGGGACCGGAAACTGGACAGCTGGACCATCGCCGTCACGGCGGACCGCGCCCCCGAAATTGCGCTGGCGCAACCGCCGGCGGCGTCGCAGCAGGCGGCGTTGCACCTGTCCTATACCGCCAGCGATGATTATGGCATCGACAAGGTGACAATGGTGATCCGGCGTGGCGCGGACGAGGTGGGCGAGACTCTATCGCTAGATATTCCCTTGCCGAGCGTCAACCCGCGCGAGATCAAGGCGGAGCATTTTCGCGACCTGACGCCGCATCCCTGGGCCGGTCTGGCCGTGAGGCTGACCCTGGTCGCGACGGACGCCATCGGCCAGAAAGGCACAAGCGATGCCGTCGAATTCAAGCTGCCCGAGCGTATCTTCAACCACCCCGTTGCCCGCCAGATCATCGCGGAACGGAAAAAGCTGTCGGAAGACCCGGACGCGCACCACGAAGCGGTCGCCCAGGGGCTGAAACGGATCGGGCTTTTGCCGGATCTTTTCGCCAATGATGTCGTCGTGTTCATGGGGCTGGATGTGGCCGCGCGGCGGATATTGCGGGACTGGCAGGGCGAATCGCTGGCGTCTGTCCAGCAACTGCTGTGGGACACCGCGCTGCGGGTTGAAAACGGCAGCATCACGCTGGCCGAGACGGATTTGCGCCGGGCCGAAGAAGCGCTGCGTGACGCCCTGTCGCGCGAGGCGCCGGATGCGGAAATTGAGCGCCTGATCGAGGAATTGCAGGCAGCGCTGGACAAGTATCTGGACGAACTGACCAAGCAGCTCCAGGAACAGGCGGAACGCGGCGAGTTGCAGGAAATGGATCCGTCGCAGAACACAATGACGCGCCAGGATCTGCAGGACATGATGGACCGGATTCGCGAAATGGCGAAAAGCGGCGCCCGCGAAGCGGCAAAACAGATGCTGGCCGAAATGCAGAAGCGGCTGGAAAACATGCGGGCGGGCATTGCGCAGCCGCAGCGCAACAGCCAGCAGAGCCGTGCATCGAAGATGATGAACGACCTGCAGCAGCTGACCAAGGGCCAGAAGGATCTGCTGGACCGGACGTTCCGGCAGTCGAGGCAGGGCCAGGGCCAGGAATCGCCGGAGCAGCGACAGGGCAATCAGGGCCAGCGGCAGGAGCGGGGAAATGACGGCCAGCGCGGCCAGGGAAAGCCCAACCCGGGCGGTCAGCCCCAGGCGGGCAATACCCCGGGACAATCCGGTGCGAGCGCGGTCCTCCAGGAGGCGCTGCGCCGCCAGCTTGGCAATGTCATGCAGCAGTATGCCGAAATGACGGGTGACGTGCCGCAGGCTTTCGGGCGGGCGGAGCAGGCGATGCGGCGTTCGACCGGTGCACTGCGGCAGGGTCAGCCCGGCGAGGCCGTCGATCCGCAGGGCCAGGCGCTGGATGCGCTCCAGCAGGCCACCCAGCAGGCGATGCAGCAGATGCAACAGATGCAGCAACAGCAAATGGGGGGGCAGCCCGGCGGGCGCGGCCGGATGCCCGGCACCCAGCAATCGCATAACCGCGACCCGTTCGGCCGCGACCACAATCAGGGCGCCCAGGGAACCAGCTCTGACAAGGTGGCGATACCGGACAAGAGCGACCTCCAACGGTCCCGGGAAATTCGTGACGAATTGCGCAAGCGATCATCGGAACGCGAACGGCCGCAGATCGAACGGGACTATATCGACCGGTTGCTGAAACAGTTCTGACGACGTTACAGCGCTTTGTGAACCCTGTGGCAGGGGCCGGCTGAACGGTTAAACCTGTGAAGGTGCTATATCTTCAGTAAGATAGATCAGATTCATGTGTTTATTGGATCGCCAGTCGCGATTCCAATCGAACACGATCCGATCTAGTGTTTTTCGCTGGCCTTGGCGGCGGCTTCGCGGGCCTGTTCGCGTTCCGCGGCGATTTCCTCCTCGCGGGTAAACGAAATATTCAGTTCGGTGGCGCCCGGCGGCGGATTCTTGATTTCGGTTTCGTAGGTGTTTTTCTCACCCGCCAGCACGCGCGGCTCCTTCGCCTTGAATGACCAGATAAACAGCGTTTTGCCCTGCGAATTTTTCAACTCGCCGCGCAATAACGGTATGTCGATAACGTGGCCGGTCGTGTTGTTGATCTCGCCGGAAACGATAATGATCCGATCATTGCCTTCTTCGCGCTGGGACGTTGTCGGTTTGGCGATTTCCAACCCGTAGCCAAGCGTATTGACCGGAAGGCCGATCAGGCTGAACAACTTGTTCGCAGCCGGATAGGCGGACACGATGGCCTTGCTGAAATAAATGCTGCTGCCCACCAGCGCGACGATTGTGAAAAAGAGCGCAATACACCAGGGCAGCAGGGACCGGGCCCTGACGGGCCGCGACTGGAAGCGGGCAATCTCTTCTTCGGATGGAATCGGCGGCGGCCGCCTGTAGGTATCTTCGTCGTCCGAATCGTCATCCTCGGCCTCGTCATCCTCGGCC
>JAQCHR010000128.1 GCA_027619655.1 Pseudomonadota bacterium | reverse complement strand
TCAGCGCTGAATATTGCAACTGTTTTTAGTCGCAACGCCTGGTCCGGCGCCGCAGCCTCCGCCGGTCCGGGCGCTGCTCGAATTACAGCGAACTACTGTGCCCGTTTACTGAAATTCCGAACAGTTTCGATATTCCGACAAAGATACCTAGATCGCCGTTATTCTACTGCCTGCGTGGATCAGGCCGTGACCGAACGCCACCGTAATTCAGCTATCTCAAACCGTCACCCCCCAGTGCGACGGCACCGCCCCCGCCACCGGGCTCTTGAACGTGTAGATCCGGTTGTCCAGCAGGTTGCCGAGATAGCCGGTGCGGCGGTCCGGGCCGCCGAAGGCGATGGAAGAGATGCTTTTCGCCAGTTTGGAGACCACCTTGCCCATGTGCTCGGGGCCGAGCGTGCCGCCCTGGTAGGCCGCCTCGCAGACCGCCAGCATGTCGGGGTCGCTGTCCTCGAACACCAGCGTCTGGCCGCCATCGGGGGTGACGCGGATCAGGCGGTTGGACAGCACGCTGGTCATCCAGAACGCGCCTTCCTCGTCAAAGGCGAGCCCGTCCGGATAGACGCCTTCGCCGTAATCGGTGACCGTTTCGCGCGGGCCTAGCGACCCGTCATCCCGGATGCGAAAGCGGCTGGTGCGGCGCGCCATGGTTTCGTTGACGACCAGGAAATCGCCGGCCGGGTTGACGATGGCCTCGTTGGTGTAGCCCACCCCGTCCGCGACGATCCGCGTGCCGCGCTCGTCCGACAGCACGATGTAGCCGTCGGCGATATGCTTGCGGTAGGCCAGCGTGCGCGGGCTGTGCCGGGTGCTGACCGTGGCCCAGACGCGGTTCTTCGCATCGACGCCGACGAAATTGGTCGAGGGCAGGGTTTCGCCGTCGACTTCCGTGATGAAGGGCTCGCAGGTTCCGTCCGCCTGCAGCTTCCAGACGCCGCCTTCGCTGCTGAGATCGGCCAGCAGAAAGTCGCCCTGCTGCGTGATGGCGAAGCCGTTGGTCATCGGCTTGTGCGCGCCGTCCGGCGCCGTGATGTGGCGGGTCGTGCCGTCCTGGTCGATGCGCGAGACGCCGCCATCGCCGTTCGAGACGACAACCACGCCCGATGCCAGGCAGCAGACGCATTCGGGCCGGGACAGGTCCCTGCCGTGAAAGCCCAGGTCGTCGATGGTGAAAGTAAAGTTCTGCATCAGTTGGATCTCCCTTGCCCGGTTGGCGCATCCCTGCGCAGCAACCCTTCGGTTTTGAGTTCGTTCCAGCAGTCCTGCGGCACCGGCTCGCCGAGCCGGGCCACGTTTTCCGTTACCTGGCCGGGCGCCATCGCGCCGGGAATGATCGCCGCGACGGCCGGGTGCAGCAGCGGGAACTGCAGCGCCGCCGCCTGGATGGTCGTGCCGTGCCGGGCGCAGACCGCCTGCATCGCGCGGACCTTTTCCACCACCGCCGGGGGCGGCGCGTTATAGCCGTAGACGGCGTCGTCGCGGATGCCGGTGGCAAGGATGCCCGAGGAAAAGACGGAGCCGATGACGATGCTGATGCCGCGTTCCTGGCACATGGGAAAAGCCTCGTCGAGCGCGTCCTGGTCCAGCAGCGTATAGGGCATGGCGACCAGGAACACGTCCGGGTCGAAGCATTCGAGGAAGCGCGGAATCATGCTGGCGTAGTTGCAGCCGAAGCCGATGGCGCCGATTTCGCCCGAAGCCCGCATGTCCGACAGGTGCTGCCAGCCGCCGCCGCATTCCAGTTGCCAGAAGGCCCCCTCGATGCCGCCGACGCCGCCGCCGTTGTTTTCCAGCGACATGTGGCGCTGGTCGATGTCGTGCACGAACAGCATGTCGACCCGGTTCATGCCGAGCCGCAGCAGGCTGTCCTCGTAGGAGCGCTGCACGCCGGCGGCGGTGTAGTCGCGCCGGTAATCGAAGGGCAGGCCGCCCTGCCACTGCCCCGTGCTGAACGTCGCCGGGTCCTTGGGGCGGTGGAAGATGCGGCCGACCTTGGTGGACAGCACGAATTCACCGCGCGGCAGGGTGCGCAGCATGTGGCCCGTGCGATGCTCGCTCAGCCCGTGCCCGTACCAGGGCGAGGTGTCGAAATAGCGGATTCCCGAATCCCAGGCCGCCCGCACCGTCGCGTCCGCCTGCGCCTCGTCGATCCGGCCGACCCGCTGGCCCAGCCCGACCCCGCCGAATCCCACCGCGCTCACGGTAACGCCCGTGCGACCGACCCGCCGCTGCTCGAATGCCGTCATGTCATTGATCCTCCCGATACGGGGATCATCGGCCAACGCGCCCGCCCGGTCAATTCCGGCGCCGATAGCGGGCAATTCATGCCAGGCCGGGAGAATTTTGCCGCTGCCACGACTTCAGACCAGCCGAAACCGACCCAACATATTAATTTTGCTTGGCTTTTTTCAACCGCCGTTCGGCATGTGATTTGCATACCCCTGTACCGAAAACCGGCCCGGTCACCGGCCGGGACGCGCCCATTGCGGACAACAGACAGGCATGGCGGAACGGATCACACTCAGCGCGGGGATCAGGTCGAACCTCCTGACCCTGAGCCGCACGAGCGAGCTTGCGGACCGGACGCAGGACAGGCTGGCGTCCGGGCTGAAGGTCGGCTCGGCGCTGGACGACGCGGCCGCCTTCTTCGCCGCCCGCAGCCTGACCAATCGCGCCGACGACCTGCTGGGCCTGAAGGACAATATCGACCAGGGAATTAGCACGCTGGCTGCCGCGACCAACGGTATCGAGGCGATTACGCAACTGGTGGAGCAGGCCAAGGGCATTGCGATCACGGCGAAGGCGACCAGCGATACTAACGAGCGCGCCGCGCTGGCGGCGCAGTTCGACGCCCTGCGCGTTCAGATCAACAACCTGTCCAACGATGCAAGCTTTGGCGGCACCAACCTGATATCGAATGCGCCGGACAATATGGCCGTCAGTTTCAACGAGGACGGCTCCAGCTCCCTGACCGTCAACGGAATCGATTCATCCACGACGGGCCTGAATATCGGGGCATCCATCGCCAGTTTCGCCATCGACACGTTCATCAATATCGCGATCACGCAGGTCAGCACCGCCATAACCACATTGCGCACCACGGCGGCGACGCTCGGGTCCAATTCCACGGTCCTGCAGACGCGGCTGAATTTTACGGAAGACCTGACCAATACATTACAGGCCGGCGCGGGGAAACTGACCCTGGCCGACCTCAACGAGGAAAGCGCCAATCTGCCGTCCCTGGAAACCCGCGAGCAACTGGGGCTGAACTCGCTGTCGCTGGCCGCCCAGAGCGAGCAGGCAATCCTCAACCTGTTCCGGTAGGTACCGGAACAGCGATGCCAATGGCCGTATCGTTAAAAAAGGCGGCGGGCTTCAGGCCGCCTTGCGATTCCGCCGGCGGACCGCGGCACACACGCCGAGCATTCCGACGCCAAGCAGCGCCAGCGTACCCGGCTCGCTGATCGGATCGCCATTGCCGTTATCGGCGGTCAGGACCAGTTGCGGATTGGTGTTCGGGCTGCCGTTCTGCCCCTGCAGGTCGACAAATTCGAAACTGCCCACCCGCAGATTGAACCCGATGAAATCCACGCTTCCGATCAGCGTGTTGACGAATGCCGTGACGTCAACCTCGAACGCCGCCACCTGCCCGTCAACAAAGTTGAAGGAACCGATGGACGTCGTACCGCCAGCGTTGAGGTCGCCGGCAAACGACAGCGCACCGTCGCCCGTGTAGCCGAAAACATCGACGACGCCGGTCGCGGAAAGGCTTGTCGCACCGCCAAGATCGAATACCTGCAGGACGGCGGAGGATACGGGGCCCGACAGGCCGGCAATCGAAAATTCAATAACGCCCTGGGCCGAATCCGATGAAACGTCGAACAAATTCATGACACCAACTGTCACCGAACCGTTCGAAATAACGGTCCCCGCCACCGTGCTGGGCACGGCTTGCGCCGATGACATGGCCGCGGCGAAAAGGCCGAGGCCGACCATCCCGCCAATTGCCTTGTTGAAAAAGGTCATTCGAAAAACCTCCAATGAATCAACTTTATACTATAATCCAAATATGCCTACCCTAAACATGCAAGATTCATGCCTTACTGTTAACATACTGAAATACCGCAATTTTTAAATTTCCGCAATCCCGAAACCGCACGCGACTTGTAAAGAATTCCGACAGGCATTTTCGCCCGGTTCCAGGCGAATGCCGCCGCGACGGGATTTAATCTAAATATTCCAAATACATACAGTTCTACCGCAAGTCCAAAACCCACATCCGGGATTGTAAAGAAATCCGACGCCCGGCGCGCATTGCTTCGTATTACTGTTAGATGACTGAATAGACGCCTGTATTGCCTTGTCTTCGCAAGCATTGATATTACCGCCGGCAATGCTTGTGTTACACACAAGACGGGTAACGGCATTGCCGCTATAATCGATCCCGCGCATGCATCGGCCATGCCGCGAACCTGACACAGGGAAGAGAATTTGACCGATACGGTCGCAGCGCCGGGCTATGTCCGGTTCGCGGTGGAAAACCGCCGGTTCCTGGCATTCGGCCTGCTGATGACCTTCGGGTCCTGCTTCGGGCAAACCCATTTCATCGGCGTCTTCGGCCCGTCCGTCGAGGCGGAATTCGGGCTCAGCCACGCAGAATGGGGCACGATCTACATGGCCGGTACGCTGATGTCCGCCGCATTGCTGCCGTTCACCGGGCGGTGGATCGACCGGATTTCGCTGCGCGCCTATGCGATGCTGGTCTGCGCCGGGCTGACAATCGCCTGCCTTGTCGCCGCCGCGGCGCCCGCTGCCTGGTTCCTGATCATCGTGATCTTCCTGCTGCGCCAGACCGGCCAGGGCCTTGCCAGCCATACCGCCGTCACCGGCATGGTGAAGTATTTCCGGCACAACCGGGGCAAGGCGATCGCGCTGGCGCTGCTGGGCCATCCCATCGCGCGGGCAATTATGCCGCTGGCCGCCGTCGTCGTCATCGTCGCCATCGGCTGGCGCGAAACCTATATCCTCTGCGCGATCCTCGCCCTCGCCGTCATGCTGCCGCTGGTCGCCTGGCTGCTGGCGGGCGATATCGAAAATCGGCTGTTCGACCCCGAAACCGTCAAACCCGATACGGGAAAGCCGCCGCGCGCCGAGGTCCACAGGTCGGTGTCGCAGTTCCTGCGCGACCCGTTCTTCTGGCTGATCATTCCCGGGGTCATCGCCCCGGCGGTGATCGACACCGCGCTGTTCTTCCACCAGTTGACCATCGCCGAGATGAAGGGCTGGTCGCCGACCTGGGTCACGGCAGGCTATATCGTCTTCGCCGCCGTCATGGTCGTGGTGTCGATCGCCATGGGGCCGCTGGTCGACCGGTTGGGCGCGATCCGCCTGCTGCCGCTGATCCTGGCGCCGCTGGCCGTGGGGATGCTGACCCTGGCATGGTTCGATCACCCGGCCTGGGCCTGGGGCTACCTGGCGATTTCCGGTTTCGCGTCCGGCATCCGCCAGACCGTCGTTCCGGCGATGTGGGCGGAACGCTGCGGCACCCGCAATATCGGCGCGATCAAGAGCCTGGCAACCACGCTCAGCGTCTTCGGTTCCGCCTTCGGCCCGCCGCTGATGGGTTGGGCCATGGACGCGGATATCGGACTGGACACGATGATCTACGCCACCGTGGGCTATATGGCCGTGGCGACCGTCCTGATGATGGCCGCCTGCCGGATGCACCGGGCAGCGTACGCGGGTTAGGGTGGGTGACCCTTCGCGTCGCCGCCCGGGCGCCCGTCAGAACATGAGGTTCGGAAGGAAGAGGACGATTTCCGGAAAAATCACCAGGATGGCAATGGTGACAAGGTCCATGATGAAGAACCAGAATATCCCCTTGAAAATCACTTCCATGGGGATGTGCGGCGCAACCGCCTTCGCGACATACACGTTGAGACCGACCGGCGGCGTAATCGCCGCCACCTCCATCATCTTGATGACGATGATGCCATACCAGATCGGGGAATGACCGAGTTCGATAATGACGGGGAGCGTGATGGGAACGGTGATGATCATCACCGACAGCGGGTTGAGGAACATCCCAAGGGGGATGTACATCAGCAGTATGAGCAACAGAATGACCCAGCCCGGCTGATCCAGTGCGCTGAGCATTTCCGAGAAGTGATAGGGTATCCGGCTAAGGGAAACGAACTGCGAGAAAAGCGCCGCGCCGATCAGGATGGCAAGAATCATCCCGGCGACACGGGTGGTTTCGCCGATCGCCTCTCGAAACGCCGCGCCGGCGGTCGGATCGACTCCTTCCGGATCGCCGAGCACCCGCATGACGCCAGTCGGCACCTTGAGCGGGATGCCCGCCCACTTCAGCGCGCCCATTACCTTGTGCCAGTAGAAGCGGTGCAGCACGCCGAGGGACGCGACCAGCACCCCGACCGCCCCGGCTTCGGAGGGCGTGAAGATTCCAAGGAAGATGCCGCCAATCATGACGAAGAACAGCACGAATATGCCGCTCATTTTCGGCAGGCTCCGCACCGCGTCCCGCCACGGTGTCGGCGGGGCGGGAGGCGCCAGTTCCGGGTTCAGCATCACCCGCACGGCGATCATGCAGCCATAGATAACCGCCGACAGGATGCCTGGAATAATGCCGGCAATCAGCAGCTGGCCGATCGACGCCTCGGCGAGAATTCCGTAGAGGACGAGCAGGACACTCGGCGGGATAAGCGTCCCGAGCGTGCCCGCGGCCGCCACGCATCCGGCAGCCAGACCGCGATCGTAGCCGTAGCGCTCCATCTCCGGAATCGCCACCCGGCCCATGGTGCCGACGGTCGCCACGCTGGATCCCGTGGTCGCGGCGAAGGCGGCCGAACCGTATACCGTGGCCAGGGCCAGCCCGCCCGGAAAGCGTCCGAACAGCTTGTAGCCGACTTCGTAGGCATTGGCGGTAATCCCTGACGCAAAGGCCAGGTACCCCGTCAGCACAAACAGAACGACAACGCTCAGCGCGTGCGACGACGCGAATCCCCATGGCGTTATCCAGAGCGCGCTGAGCGCCGCCTGCGGCGGCAGGAGGAACCATAAGCCGGCGAACGCCGATATCCCGAGGGCGAAGGCGATGTGTACGCCAACGGATAGCAGCAGCAACAGCAGTCCCAGCCCGAGAACGCCGATTAACGTCGGATCCATTCGCTTCCCTCCCTCTCCGCACTATATCTAAGCAATCGATCGATGCCGCCAGGCGGTACCGACCGTCCCTTTTCCATCGCCTTTCAAGACGAGGTTCGTTTTCGAGGTTAAGCTGCCCAGGCCTGAACCCGCAAGAGCTATATCGGCGGGGCCGTTTCCCTGGGCGGCCTCCGCCTTTCCGGCCAGGAATCCTGCAGCGACTGAAATTCATACAGTGAACGCCGGATTCGACAGTCTCGCCGGGAACGGTGTATCGTTGAATTGTGGAGTAGAGAAACAAAAATAGAATTAGAGGAGGAAACACGCCATGAATAAACCAGATCGTTGGAAACGGGGGTTGATAGCCGTCGCCATGTCTGCCCTGATTTCGGGCTTCGGCATCACATCCGTCACCCAGGCTTCGGACGAGTTCGACGAAGTGAAGCTTCGCTATGCGGGCTACCTGCCAGCGACCCATGCCCGTGAACTTTTCACGCAGAAATGGATGGATGAGGTTACCAAGCGTTCCAATGGCCGGGTCACGTTCGACACATACCGGGACCAGGCGCTTCTCAAGACCTTGGATCTTCTGGACGGGGCGTCCCGCGGGATCTCGGACATCAGCTATCTGGCCACGGGATATTATCCCTCCCAGTTGCCTCTTTCGACCATGGCGGATCTGCCCTTCCTCAGCAACAATTCACAGGCGCTGCTGGCGAGCCTGTTGCAGATTTACGGTGAATTCGACGGGATGCAGAAGGAGTACGACGACAACAATCTCGTCCTGCTCACGGGCATATCGGGAGACCCCACGATCCTGGGCAGCAACGAACCCCTGATGACCGTCGAGGACCTCAAGGGCAAGCGCATTCGTGCCTTCGGCCTGATCAACCAGGCGCTGGATGTGCTTGGTGCGGTTCCTGTGGCGCTGCCGGCGCCGGATATCTACGCCTCCATGGAGCGCAATGTGATCGAAGCCTACTCGGGATTGCCGGCCAGCCTCATTACGCCCTGGTCCCTGCATGAAGTGTCCAAGTACGTCATCGACTATGGCGCGGGACTTTATGCCAGCAACGCCATTGTGATGAACAAGACCCGCTTCAGCGGTCTGAACGATAAGACGCAGGCCCTGCTCAAGGATACCTTCGCCGAGTTGTTGAAGGACGTTTACATCGCCGATCTTGCGAAGCTGAACCGCGAGCGGGCGAAGTCGATGCAAGACTCGAAAATGGAAATCGTCCGCTGGTCCAAAGAAGAACGGGAAAAGGCAGCGAAGCTCGTCCGCGATAAGGTCTGGGAGGAGGCAATCGTCTCGCGCGAAAAACGGGGCGTTCCCGCCCGCGCGTTCGTCGCCCGGTTCGTGGAAATCATCGCCGAGAACGAACCGAAATCCACGGGCTATATCGATCCCGTGTCCGCGGCAATCGGACGGCCGGACTAAATGGCAGGTACGCGCGCG
>JAQCHR010000127.1 GCA_027619655.1 Pseudomonadota bacterium | reverse complement strand
GGATATCTGCAACCCAACTCTAGCCTCCGGAGAGTGACCAACGGAATTACGCTACTTGGCTTTGCGCAGGCGCGCCGCCCCGCATTGCGAACCATAGCCGTTTTGGCCTGCCGCGGCCAAGCCAGCGGTGCCACGGCGTAGACCGGGCAAACGGTAATGTCCTGTTTCATTGGCATCGGTTGGCTTTGGCTGCGGGGAGCCAATCATTTAGAGGTATATAATCCTTTGTCGCGGCGTTTCAAGAAATGTCCGGAACATTCGCCCGGCGTCGCTTGTACATTGGATAAAATCTTACTATATAAGGAACTTGATAACTCCATGACATTCAGACAGGCCAATCCGGTTTGGAATCCGCAGAACTGCGAGCAACCGGTAGCGTACGCCCGTACAGGAAAAAAAGAATATGAACGCCGAGAGCGAAACAGAAAAAAAGACCCGCATCCTGTTTGGGGGCGCGGTTTTCGTACTGACCTTTGCGTGGTGGATCGGTACGGTCGGAATCGTCACCTATATTGTGGGCAGCGCCTGATACGCGTCTGACGCGTCCCGGCGATTCCGCGTGCGGGACAGCGACATGGCATACGTGCCGCCAATCTGTTGCGATTAATTTTTGATCAAAACCTAAAACGCCCAATTTTTATACACTGCACTGCACAATAATTCGCTGCCTCAATTTGGGGAAACAGGGTTTCCGTTTTCGGAAACCATATAATTATCGAAATATCAATATGTTATAAATAAATGTGCCGCAGCAATTCTGCTGGCATATGTACTGCGTTGCAACAAATCCGAAAGCACAAACGTTGCCCAAGGGTCTGTTGCCATGGTTCTCAGCTTCCCTGAAGACCGGTTCGAACTGTCCAGCGTATTGGTTGCCGATCCGGCGGCCTCTGGCGCAGGCGGCGCAGTGGCGGAAGCGCCGGAACAGGATAACGCACCGGTTGCGGTCATCGGCAGCGGGCCGGCAGGCGTGCGGGCCGCCCAGGGACTGATCCGCTACGGCATGCCGGTGGTGCTGTTCAACGCGGAGCGCTGGCAACCCTATAACCGGGTGAAGCTGACTCCGTTTCTGGCCGGCGAGGTCCAGATCGGTCAGGTGTATCAGCCGGTCGAATTTCCGGCCAATGCGGGCATAAGGGTGTATTCCGGCTGCCGGATCGCCCGAATTGACCGGGACGCCAAAACGGTGATCGGGCTGAATGGCCGTCGCTGGCGGTATTCGCAGCTTGTCATCGCGACCGGGTCCCGCCCGCATGTGCCCAATATCCCGGGATCGGATCTTGCCAATATCTTCACGTTCCGGGATTTCGACGATGTCGAAAAACTGGTCGCGCGGGCGGTCCGCGCCCGCGATGTGGTGATCGTCGGCGGCGGGTTGCTGGGGCTGGAAGCGGCCCGCGGCATGGCGGCGCACGGTGCCAGTGTTATCGTTGTCGAACACGAGCCGAACCTCATGGCGCAGCAGCAGGACCGCCAGGCGGGCGCGATCCTTGCCGGCGATATCGAACGGCTGGGAATTGCGGTGCGCGTCGCGACCCGGGTGCGCCGGATCGAAGGCGAACGCGGCGTGGAACGCGTGATCCTGTCCGGGGGCGACGCCATGGACGACGAAACGATCGCCACCGATACGGTTATTTTCTGCACCGGAATCCGCTCCAATATCGAAATTGCCCGTGATGCCGGGCTGACGGTCGGCCGCGGCATCCTGGTGAATGACCGGATGCAGACAATCGACCCGGATATCTATGCGGTTGGCGAATGCGCCGAACATGACGGCCATGTCTATGGCCTGGTCAGTCCCGGGCTGGAGCAGGCCAGTGTCGCCGCCGCCAACATTGCGGGGCGTCCGAAGGATTAGGCGGGCTCGATGATGACGACGAAGCTGAAGATCGTCGGCGTCGATGTTTTCAGCATGGGCGAGGTCGCCCAGGCCGAACAGAACCGCGATGTCAGCTTGTAACCTATCGCTCACCGGACGGCCGATACCGTCGCCTGATCCTGAACCGCGGGCGGCTGGTCGGCGGTATCGGTGTCGGCGCCTGGCCCGAAATCAACCGGATCCAGCAGAAAATCCTGGTCCGGGACCGGATCCCCCTGTGGCGGCGCTGGCGTTTCAGCCGCAGTGGCCGGCTGTGGAGCGATGCCGGGGTGACGCCAGTATTCGCCTGGCCCGCCGCGGCGACGGTCTGCAATTGCACGGGCGTCACCCGGGGCACGCTGAGCGCCGCGATCGGAAACGGCTGCGCGACCCTGGAGGGCCTGCAGCGGGAAACCTGCGTCTCCACGGTTTGCGGCACGTGCCGCCCGCTGTTGCAGGAATTGCTGGGCGGCACGGTGGAATACAAGCCGGTGGGGTGGATGCGCGCGCTGGCGGTGGTATCGATCCTGTCGCTGCTGGCAGGGCTTCTGACGCTTGTGGCGCCGGTCTGGCCAGTCTCGCGGTCCGTGCAGTCCGGCTTCACGATCGACCTGCTGTGGCTCGATTCGTTCTGGAAGCAGGTGACGGGCTTTACGCTGCTGGGGCTGGGCGTACTCGCCGCTGTCCTGTCGTTGCGAAAACGCATCCGGAAATTCTCCTTCGGCGGCTATGACGGCTGGCGGCTGTTGCATGGCATCCTGGGTGCTGCAATCCTGAACGTCCTGTTGCTGCATACCGGGTTGCGTCTCGGCGCCAACCTGAACATGTGGCTGATGATTGCAATGCTGGCGACAGCGGGTATAGGCGGCCTTGCCGGCATCGTTACCGCCATCGAACACCGGCTGCGCAGCCGCGCCGGCGGCGCGTCAGGCACGGCCCCGCGCACCATCCCCGTCTGGCTGCATATCATTGCCGTCTGGCCCCTGCCCATCCTGCTCAGCATTCACGTGCTGACCGTCTATTTCTACTAGCCGGTTAGGTCTCGCGCGCCATGAGCAGAACAAAAATTCTCTGGATCGTCTGGGTGCTGCTGACCCTGACCGCCGGCGGATATGCCGCCGCGGTAATTCTCGAAGGCGGGAACCGCGACTTCCTGCTGATCGGCCGCACGACGGATGGCCATCACCAGATCGAACTGTCCTGCGATGCATGCCACACCAGCGCCTTTGGCGGCGAAGACGACTTGCAGAAAGCCTGCGTCAACTGCCACGGCGCGGAGCTCAAAACGGCGAACGACTCGCACCCGAAATCCAAATTCACCAATCCGCGCAATGCGGACCGCGTCGCCAAGCTGGACGCCCGTTACTGCGTCACCTGCCACCGCGAACACAAACCGGACATCACCAATGCGATGGCCGTCACGATGCCCGATGACTACTGCTTCCTGTGCCATGAGGACATAGCAAAGGATCGCCCGTCGCATGCCGGGCTTCCCTTCGACGGTTGCGCCGCCGCCGGTTGCCATAACTTTCACGACAACCGGGCGCTTTACGAGGATTTTCTTGAGAAGCATATCGGCGCCGACCAGCATCTGCCGGTCCAGAAGGTAGCCCTGAAAATCTGGACGGCGCCGGAAACGGATGCCAAGCCCGCCAAGCCGCTTACGGCCGCTGCGATGGATGCCCCATCCTACAAGGCGGAGGACCCGAAGATCGTCACCGCCTGGGCCAAAACGGCGCATGCGGCCTCGGGCGTGAACTGCAGCGGATGCCATACCAAACGGACCGATCCCGACAACGGGATCGAACGCCCGGGCATGGCGGTCTGCGCCGCCTGCCACAAGGATCAGCAGGCGACCTTCGTCGAAGGCAAGCACGGCATGCGCTTGCGCGAGGGGCTGTTTGTGTCGGCGAAATCATCCTTCGGCCTGTTCGACGCAACGCCCATGACGCCAATGACGCCCGACGCGGCGCGGGTACCGATGAAGGCCGATGCCCATGGAACCGCCATCGGCTGCGAAACCTGCCATGGCGCGCATGGGTACGACGCGGCGAAGGCGCAAGTGGACGCCTGCATGGGTTGCCATGATGACGCGCATACGAAGGCCTATCCGGATTCGCCTCACGCGGCGGCGTGGCAGGTGGAGGCACAGGGGCTCGCGCCGAAGGGGACAGGCGTTTCCTGCGCGACCTGCCATCTGCCCCGGGTTCAGCACAAGAACAGCTATGGCGAGGAGCGCGTCTTCGTCACCCATAACCAGAACGACAACCTGCGGCCGAACGAGAAGATGGTGCGCGGCGTGTGCCTCGATTGCCACGGCCTCGAATTCACCCTCGATGCGCTCGCCGATCCGGCGTTGATTGCCAACAATTTCAAAGGCCAGCCGTCGCGCCATGTCGAAAGCATCGACTGGGTCGCGGCCCGGCTGAAGAAACGGGGGAAGGCGCAATGACCCTTCCCGGCGTGCCGATACACGCAAACCAGTTCACAGGCTGATAACCGAGGAGAGAACGATGACCAAAATCCCATTTGCCCGGTCCACCGGGTCCAGAATCGCCATTGCCGCCCTGGTTGGCGTGGCGCTTGTATCCTACGCCGAGCCCGGCGCCCGTGCCGGGCTGTTCGACAGCGACAAGGGCGGCGTGGCGTACCAGGATGTCACCGACATGCTGCATGCGGTGATGGAATCCGACCGGACCGTCTATACGCGGCAGGTTATCGGGCGTCTTACCGTGAAGGAAAAGGTCATCAAGGCAAGCGAGCATTTCGTGGATGAGAAGGCGCTGCCGCTGCCGGCCCAGATGTTCCGCTTCGGCGCCGAAATGGTCGCGGAAAAAACCGACAAGTTCACCTATTCGCTGCTGTCGCTGTGGCCGGTGAACGCGCAAAACAAGCCGCGCACGGATATTGAAAAAGAAGGCCTGAAATTCGTCGCCGACAATCCCGGGAAGAATTTCTACGGCGAGGAAAAGCTGGGCGACGTGAAGTATTTCACGGCCGTGTACGCCGACACCGGTGTCGCGGAGGCCTGCGTGAGCTGTCACAACGGCCACAAGGACAGCCCGCGGACGGACTTCAAGCTTGGGGACGTCATGGGTGGCGTCGTGATCCGGCTTCCGATCAAGGAATGAAAGGTGTGACGGGGCGGTGAAGCCGCCGTCTCGTTCCGAAGCGCAAAAATATAACGGCCAGACCGAGAGGAGAATTCCCATGACACCCGAACAAGTGGCGCTCGTACAGACGAGTTTCCAGAAAGTCGTACCGATTGCCGATACGGCTGCCGGCCTGTTTTACGGCAAGCTGTTCGAAATCTCGCCGCAGGTGCGGTCGATGTTTCCCGACGATATGTCGGAACAGAAAACCAAGCTGATGAAGATGCTCGCAACGGCGGTCACGCATCTGCACGAAGTCGAAAAGATCGTGCCGGCGGTGCAGCATCTGGGCCGGACCCATGTCGGGTACGGCGTGACTGACGATCAGTACGATATCGTCGGCGAAGCCCTGATCTGGACCCTGGGAAAGGGGCTCGGCGACGAATTCACCTATGACGTGAAGGAGGCGTGGATTGCCGCCTATACCCTGCTTGCGAACGTCATGAAGGAAGCCGCCGCGGAAGTGACCGTGAAGGCCTGATCCGCTGCATGGGAATACCGGCGCAGGATATCGCGCCGGCGTTTCCGGCGGCGGCCCGCGCATTGACAGCGCCGGAGCCGGCATGGTGTTTAGGCATATCGCCTGGAACGCTGGACGGTTCTGATGTTGACGGCCTGCCTTTGCGGCAAATACGACGGTGTTCGGGGTCCTCTCACGTTGCGCGGGGGCCTTTAGCCTATGGCGCGCGTGGCCTGTATCGGCGAATGCATGCTGGAGCTCAGCGGCGCCGACAACAAGGCGATGACGCTGTCCTATGGCGGCGACACACTGAATACGGCGGTATACCTGTCGCGGCTCGGGGTCGAAACCGATTATGTCACGGCCCTCGGCGACGATCCGTACAGTGACTGGATGGTCGAACAGTGGCGCGGCGAAGGTGTCGGAACGGACCTGGTCGTCCGGGCCGCGGGCAGGGTGCCGGGCCTCTATGCCATCCGAAACCAGCCGGGGGGTGAGCGGCAGTTCTTTTACTGGCGCGACCAGGCGCCGGCGCGCGACCTGTTCGGGTTTCGCGAATCCACGGCACTTGCCGCTCGGCTCGCCCGGTATGAACTGGTTTACCTGAGCGGCATAAGCCTCTCCCTGTACAGCCCGGCGCATCGTGAAACGCTGTTCGCTGTCCTGGATGCGGCGCGCACAGCCGGCAGCAGGGTCGTGTTCGATACGAATTATCGTCCGCGGGGCTGGCCCGATGCGGCGACGGCGCGCGATGTCATGACGGCGCTTCTCGCCCGCGTCGATATTGCCGCGCCGACCCTGGGCGATGATATCGCGGTCTTCGGCGATGCCGATGCGACGTCCTGCGCGGACCGTCTGCACGCGGCGGGCGTTGCGGAAGTCGTCGTCAAGCTGGATGCGGAAGGCTGCCTGGTGTCAATGGGCGGTGTTCGCGAACTCGTGCCGACCGTTCCGCGGGCCGATCCCGTCGATACAAGCGCTGCGGGCGATTCATTCAATGCGGGTTATCTCGCCGCCCGGCTTGCGGGTGCGGCGCCGGCGACGGCGGCGCGTCATGGCCATCGGCTCGCGGGTGAGGTCATCATGCATCGCGGTGCGATTATCCCCCGCGATGCCATGCCAGGGAGCAACTTATGAAAGACCTGTTCGAGCGGGTCCGGGTCATCCCGGTCCTGATTTTTCCGACGCCTGAATACGCGGCGCCGACGGCGGCGGCGCTGATCGCCGGCGGGCTTCCGGTTCTGGAGGTAACTCTGCGCACGGATACGGCGTGGCAGTCGCTGGCGGCGATTATCGCGGCCCATCCCGAAGCAACGGTCGGCGTCGGGACGGTGCTGGAACCCGAACAGATGATCCGGGCGAAGGAAGCCGGCGCGGCCTTCGCGGTCAGTCCCGGGTTCGACCCGGCGCTGGCGGATGTCGCCCGCGAACAGGGGCTGTTCTACCTGCCGGGGGTCGCGACCGCCTCCGAAGTGATGATGGCGCGCCGTGCCGGGTTCCGCTTCGTGAAGTTCTTCCCGGCCGGGGCGGCGGGCGGCACGGCCGTGCTGCAAAGCTTTGCCTCGCCCTTCCGCGACATGGCCTTCTGCCCGACGGGCGGCGTCGGGGCCGGCAATTTCGAGGACTACCTGGCCCTGCCGAATGTCGCCTGCGTCGGCGGCAGCTGGGTGGCCGGCGCGAAAGATATGGAGCAGGGCGACTGGCAGGGCATTACCGCCAAGGCGCGCGCCGCCGCCGGTTGACCGGGAACCGCGCGGCCATTGACCTTGCCCGCCGTGCTTGTCACGCTTGCCGTTCCGCGCGCTTGCGCGTCTGCAATTCCGGGAGGGAACATCCATGAATATCGGTTATGTCGGCCTTGGCAATATGGGCGGTGCGCTGGCCCGACGGATGCAGCTGTCGCGGCCGCTACGCGTCTATGACCTGCGCCCCGAATCGGTCAGCGCCCTGGTCGACAAGGGCGCCATCGCGACGCAGGACGGCGCGTCGCTGGCCCGCGAAAGCGATGTCGTGATGACCTGCCTGCCGACCTCGCAGAATGTGCGCGAGGCAATCTTCGGGGCGGGCGGGCTGCTGGAAGGGCTGGCGCCCGGCAAGATCATCATCGACCAGACGACCGGCGATCCGAACGAAACCCGCGCGATGGCGGCCGAGCTGCGCGCGCATGGCGTCGAACTCGTCGATGCACCGGTGTCGGGCGGGATCCGCGGCGCCGATGCGGGAACCATCGCCCTGATGGTCGGCGCCTCCGACGAACTGTTCGCGAAGGTCAGGCCGGTGCTGGAACTGATCAGCCCCAACATCTTCCACTGCGGCGGCACCGGGAACGGCCATGTCATGAAGCTGGTCAACAATGTCACCAGCGCCTGCATCCGCGCGGCGACCTATGAGGCGGTGTCGATGGGCGCGAAGAACGGGCTGTCGCTGGCGACCATGGCCGAGGTAATGAACAAGGGCACCTCCTACAGCAGCACGACGGCGAACCACATGCCGAAGCTGTTGTCCGGGTCGCGGGATGTGAATTTCGCGCTCGGCCTGATGCTCAAGGACGTACGGCTGGCGACGCAGCTCGGCATCGACAGCGGCGCGCCGATGATGATCGGCAATATGGTGCGCGGCATGCTGCAATCGGCCAGCTACGACATGGGACCGGATGTGGACATGAACGAAATCATCCGGCCGATCCAGAAGGCGGCCAATGTCACCGTTGTCGACTGGTAGGGTGGTGGACGCATGACAGGAACGGCAATCGTCACGGGCGGGACCCGCGGCATCGGCGAAGCGGTTTCCGTCGCGTTGGCGGGTGCGGGGTATCGGGTCGCGGCCTGCTACGGCGGCGATGACGCGGCAGCGAACGCGTTCCGCGACCGGACCGGGATCAGCATCTACCGTTTCGATGTCAGCGATTTCGACGCGTGCGGGGCGGCGGTCGCAAAGATCGAATCGGATCTCGGCCCGGTCGATGTGTTGGTCAACAATGCGGGGATCATCTGGGATGTGCCGCTGCACCGCATGACGATGGCGCAATGGTCGACCGTCCTGCGGACGGACCTGGACAGCGTCTTCATCATGTCGCGCCATGTCATCGAAGGCATGCGCGAACGCCGCTTCGGGCGGATCGTCAACATGACCTCGATCAACGGCCAGAAGGGCCAGTTCGGCCAGATCAACTATTCCGCCGCCAAGGCCGGGATCAT
>JAQCHR010000126.1 GCA_027619655.1 Pseudomonadota bacterium | reverse complement strand
CGATGAGCATGTGGTCGGCATGGCGCGGTCGCTGAAGCCGTCCGCGCGCGGCGAGCTGGAGATAACCGACCTCAACAGGCTCTACCTGCAGCAGGAGAAACTGACGGTCGAAGTCCTGGGCCGGGGCGCCGCCTGGCTGGACACGGGCACGCACCAGTCGCTGATGGAGGCGGGCCAGTTCGTCCAGGTCATCGAAGCGCGGCAGGGCCAGAAAATCGGCTGTGTCGAGGAAGTGGCCTGGCGGAAGGGGTTCATCGACGGCACGCAGCTGACCAGGCTCGCCGCGCCCATGGGAAAATCCGGCTACGGCGCCTATCTGCTGGACCTTCTGGAGCAAAACCAGAAATAGCGCCCGGCGCCCTGCATGGACGCGGCACCGGATTTCTGGCAGAATTCCGGCAGGAGGAGACCCGACATGCCCGATACGACGCAAGCGCATTCCATCGCCGACCTGCCCGCACAGAAGGCCGCTGCGCCGGCCTCCGCCGCCGAGGGGCGTGCGCGGTATTTCAATACCGGCAACGCCTTCAATGTCCAGCTGCCGCCGGTGCCGGACCATGCCTTCGCCGATGAACCGGCCCGCGCCCTGGACCCGGCAACGCCGACCGGGCTGATCCCCTGCGATATTTCCGGCGTCCTGGGATGCGATTTCCCCGCGACATCGCCCTTTGTCCTGGCGCGCTATGCCCGCATCCGTGCCGGCGAGGAACTGGCGGTGAACTTTATCGCCAGCGGCGTCGTCCATTATGTCATTGCGGGGTCCGGCATCACCGTGTCCGGCGATGAGACGGTCAACTGGCAGGCCGGCGATGTCTTCGTCACGCCGGGCGACAGCGGCCAGACCCATCGCGCGGGCGACAGCGACGCGGTGCTGTGGATCGTCACCAACGAACCGCAGCTTGCCTTTGAAAGATCGCAGAATCCGCTGCCCGGCGCCGCGCCGACCGGCGTGGTGCATTACCCGGCCGCGGAGATCGACCGCCAGATCGCCCTGATCTACCAGGTCGGCCGGGGCGAGGAAATTGCCGGTTCGGCGCTGATCTTCTCGTCGGACATGCAGGAAGCCAGCCGCAACGTGCTGCCGACGCTGACCGTGGCGATGAATTCCCTGCCCGCGGGCGTGGTGCAGCGGCCGCACCGGCACAATTCCGTCGCCGTCTCGCTGGTGATCCGGGGCAAGGGCTGTTTTTCGATGATCGACGGCCGGCGCAAGGACTGGTCGCCCTGGGCGACGACCATCACACCGCCCGTCTCCGTCCATTCGCACCACAATGCCGGCGACGAGCAGGCGCTGTTCCTGATCATCCAGGATGGCGGGCTGTTCTATCATGCCCGCGCCATGGGCTTTGAATTCGTCGATGCCTGAGTGAGGCATCGGCCCGGGGGGAAATGTCATGGCGTTGCAGGTCCGCAGTCTGAACCCGGCGCTGGGCGCCGCCGTTACGGGCGTTGATTTCCGCGAACCGCTGACGCCCGCCATACAGGCGGAACTGAATGCGGCGTGGATGGCGCATCTGGTGCTCGTGTTTCCCGACCAGCCGGTCACGGATGCGCAGCATGTCACGCTGACGCGGGTGTTCGGCGAACCGGAGATCTTCCACCAGGACATCATCAAGTCGCGCAGCCTGCCGGAAATATTCCGCCTGTCCAATGTGGACGACGACGGCAACCTGATGCCGCCCGCGCATCCGACGATGCAGCAGATCAACCTGGCGCGCCGCTGGCATACGGATTCGAGCTACCGGGAAAACCCGGCCATGGGGTCTATGCTGCATGGTGTGGAAGTCAGCCGCACCGGGGGCCTGACCTGTTTCATCAACTTGTATGATGTATACGACGCCCTGCCGCCGCACCTGCGCGAAGCCGTCCACGGCCGCAAGGCGCGGCACGATTTCGAACAGCTCAGCCGCCTCGCCGCCACGCGGAAACTGACGGATGCGGAGCGCAAGGCGATGCCGCCGGTCTGGCAGCCGCTGGTGCGCCGCCATCCGGTCACGGGCCGGACATCCCTGTATATCAGCCCGATCTACAATGACGCTGTGACCGGGATGGATGATGGCGACGCCGTCGCGCTGATCGAGGAACTCGCCGAATTCGCCGACCAGGAAAGGTTCATCTACCGGCATGAATGGGAAACCGACGATATCCTGATCTGGGACAACCGCTGCACGATGCATCTGGTGACGCCGCACGACCCGATGGAACGCCGTGTCATGCACCGCACGACAATTGTCGGTGACGGGCCGGTCCTGCCGGGCTAGTTTCCCGCTGCACACGGGACAGTCAATCGCTGCACTGAACCGTTTCGAAATTCCGAAGGAAAACTGAATGGAAGACATGAAGACCGACGCCGCCGCCATGGGCCGCCTGGCAAAGGCTTTGGCATTCATCTGCGGGCCGGATCATGCGACGACCGTGGCCCTCGCGGCCGCTGCCGAGAGCGGCGCCGACAAGGATATCAAGAAGGCCCGCACGCTGTTTCTGCGGCTGAAGCCGGGCGACCGCAAGGCCGCCCTGACCATGATCTCCGACTGAGCCCTCCGCCGCGCCCCTATACCGGCGTGTCGCCCTGCAGCATGACCCGGTACATGTAACGCACCTGGCTGTGGTCGTAGTCGCCATTGGCCTTGTGCAGCAGGCAGCGGTTGTCCCACATCACCATGTCGCCTGGCTGCCATTTGTGGCGGTACTGGTATTTTTCCTGCGTCGCATGCGCCAGCAACGCGTCGAGCAGCGACAGCGCCTCCGCCTCGCCCATGCCTTCGATCGATTCGATGCGGATCGGGTTGAGGTACAGCGACTTGCGGCCGGTTTCCGGGTGGGTGCGCACGATGGGGTGCCGGACGAATTCGGGCACCTTCCCCTTCGCTTCCGGTGGCAGGCCGGTCAGTTTCCGTTCGCTGTGTTTGCTCTGGTAGACATGGATGCCCACCAGATTCGCGATCCGCTGCCTCGTTTCTGCCGGCAGATCCTCATAGGCCCGATGCATATTCACATACTGGGTGTCGCCGCCCGTATCCGGCAGCTTGAGCGCCAGCAGGATCGTCGCCTTCGGCGGCATCGCGGCGTTGGAATGGTCGGTGTGATAGCCGGCGCCGGGGATATAGCGCTTGCCGTCATCATACTTGTCCTGATTCGACAGGTAATGGATTTCCGGGCACTCCGGCAGCGCGAACCGGGTATTGTGCTGGTGGAAAACCGTGCCGAACAGTTGCACGCCGGCCAGCAGTTGCGCCGCTGTCAGCGTCTGTCCGCGTATCACCAGGACCGAATGGTCGACAAAGGCCCGGTTGAGACGCGCGCGCATTTCCCCGTCCAGAGGTCGCGACAGGTCGATTCCCCGCACCTCCGCACCCGTATGATCCGACAGGGGTGATATTTCGCACTTCATGTAACCGCTCCCGATTTCCAACACCAGAACCGGAATCAAGCAGCTATCCGAAGCCGGCGCAAGGTCAGCTACCGGTATCCAGCTCGATCGTCAGCGCCATGCGCACGAGATGCGACAGGCTGTTCGCCTGCATTTTACCCATCAGCCGCGCGCGGTATACCTCGACCGTCCGGGGGCTGATCCCGAGTTCGTGGGCAATGACCTTGTTCTGGCGGCCAATCACCAGATGGCGGAAAACATCCCGCTCGCGCGGCGCCAGAAGGTCAAGACGCGCCCGGATATCCTGATGTTCCAGGGAATCCGGGCCCGAATTCCGCAATTCCGCTTCCGCCGCGCGGACGCTCTGCACCAGAACATCGCCGATAAACGGCTTCTCGATGAAATTGACGGCGCCCGCCTGCATGGCCTGGACCGCCATCGGAACATCGCCATGCCCCGTAATCACGATGACCGAGAGTTTCGACTGCATTTCAACCAGTTGCGCCTGCACATCGAGGCCGTTTATATCCGGCAGCCGGATATCCAGCAGCAGGACGCCGACCGCCGCATCGTCCAGATCGGAGAGAAAGGCCCGCGCGGTCTGGTATTCCCTGACGGCGTAGCCTTCCAGCTCCAGCAGCGATGCCAGCGACTGCCGCACCGCGTCGTCGTCATCCACGATATAGACGGATGTACTATTGCCCGGCATTCGATTGTCCACTCTGTCGCACTGTCGCAAGGGTGAAAGTAAATTTTGCGCCGCCCGCCGCCGATTGGGAAACCGTCATCCTGCCGCCATGGGATTCGACGATCGTGCGGCAGATTGACAGCCCCACCCCCATTCCCCAGGGCTTGGTCGTCACCATGGGCTGAAACAGGGCGGCGGATATTTCGCTCGAAATGCCGGGTCCGCTGTCCTCGATCGAGATCTCCACGACGGAACTGTTCGGCGAGGCGGTCGAAACCGCGATTACCGGCGCCTCCAGGTCCGACATGGCTTCAACCGCGTTCCGCACAAGATTGAGAACGACCTGCTGCACCTGGACCCGGTTCATCCAGGCCGGCGGCAGGTTTTCCGCCAGGTCGAACGAATATCGCGCATTCGTCAGGTTTTCATCCATCCCGACCAGCTTGACCGCTTCGCGCACCATCTGGTTGACGTCTTCCTCGCGGCGATCCGCGGCGCCCGCTTCGACCAGTTCCCGCAGGCCCCGGATAATCGCCCCCGCGCGCTCCACCTGGTCCTGGGCGCCATCGACCGCGGCGAGCAGTCGCGGCGGCGGGGTATCGTCGCTGCGCTTTAGGATGCGCGAGACGATCTGCAGGTTTGTCAGCACCGCGGCAAGCGGGTCGTTCAGTTCGTGGGAAACCGCCGATGCGAAGTAACCGACCGCGCTCTGCCGCATATTCTCCATGAGGCGCGACTGCAGGTGGCGCAGGCGGATGTTTTCCTGTTCATGCTCGCGCAGGCCGACAACCATCTTGCGGAACGCGTCACCCGTGGCGCTGACCTCCCGGTAGACGGATGACGTCTTGGGCTCGATATTGAAATTCCCCGCCTGTACCGCCGCCGCATCGGCGCTCAACTGGCGCATCGGCCGCGCGATCGTTTGCCAGATGCCGATGCTCACCAGGCACCCGAAAAAGGCAATAACCAGGCCGAGGTAGAGGTTGAGGCGGAGCTGTTCGTTCAGGACGCCCAGATAATCGTCTTCGTGAACATAGATGACCATCGTCCACGGCCAGCTGGCGCTGAAGAACGGCGTGAACACAGACAGGAAATTGCGGCCCTGGTATTCGAAACGCCGGACAACCGGGCCGTCGATCGTAACATTGTCGGATGGCAGGTCCAGCGCGCTGAATGCGGCGTGTGCGATGGGATCTTCTATTTCATTGATCTTCGTGAACCGCGGGACCGCGCCGGGGTCCCGTGTCGGCGGCTTGATCTGTTCCGGCTTCGGATGCGCGATGACATCGCCGTTCCGGTTGAGGATAAACGCCGAACCCTCATGGCCGATCTTGAGCCCGCGCAGGAAACTCGAAAGCTGGCCGATTTCGATATCGACGCCGATGGCGCCGCGGTATTCGTTGCGACCGGAATCGTAGGCGGGAACGGTCGCGCTGATCCCCGGTTGCCGCGAGGTAAAGAAAATATACGGCTCCGTCCAGACGAGTTCGTGGCGCGCTATCGCCAGCCTGTACCAGGGCCGGTCCCGGGGATCGAAGTCGTCGGTCGCGTCCTGCCGGCTGGATTTCAGCTGCAGGTCCAGCGACCGCGAAATGAATTCCACATGGCGTACGCCGGCACGAAAATAGATCAGCTTGGTCAGGAACCCGGCTTCATCTTCCGATGTCCCGGACTCCCGCTTTACAAAAACGAAACTGCCGTCATGGCCGCCGAAATAGGCTCCGGAAAACCAGGGATACAGCCGTAGCTGTTCCAGAAAAAACCGTTCCATCGCTGTCAGGTCGTTGACGTCCAGAACGCTGGTATTCGCCAGCCGGCGGGTGAAATCCGCCGTAATTCGGGCGGGTTCCAGGAACTGCTCCGACCGCTCTATCACCTGGCTCGACGCATCGAGCATGAGCTGCCGGGCATGGTTCAGCAGCGCATCCTGTGTGGTGATATAGGACGACAGCAAAACCCCGCAAACGGTCAGGACCTGGATGCCGATCACGCCAATAAGCAGGACCATGCGGAGCGATAGCTTCAACGGTTTCACCGGGATGCGGTCCTGCTGTGGCTGACGGCTCATCGACAGTGCGCGATACCGCAGCGTACCAGAGAAATCCGTCCTGGCAAAAACGGGATCGGCAGGCAAAGCCGGTTTCAAGCCGGTGAAGGACGCCTTGTCCCGACGCGACCCTCCGCCATCGCCGGCGCCCGCCGGACCCTATGCGACGGCAAGCACCTCGCCGGTTTCGCTGACGGTCGGCCCGGCGCCCGCGACCGTGGTCCGGCGCATCACGCGGCGGTATTTCGCGCTGTCATACGGCGTGCCGCGATGCAGGACACAGCGGTTGTCCCAGATAACGAGGTCGAACTGCCGCCATTTGTGCACATAGACGAATTCCGGCCGGGTCGCCTGGGCAACCAGGTCTTCCAGAAGCTTCCGCCCCTTTTCCACCGGCCAGCCGATGATGTGCGAGGCATGGGAGCCGGTGTAGAAATTCTTCCGGCCGGTCGCCGGATTGGTGCGGACCACGGCATGGCGCACCGGCGGCACCTCGGCCAGGGTCTCGGGCGGCGGCGTGTAACCCGGCACCTTGCTGCGCGACCAGGCATAGTTATGCTCCGCAACCAGCCCGTCCAGCCGCAGGCGTTCCGCTTCCGGCAGGGCGTCATAGGCGCCGCGGCAGGTCGCGAATTCCGTATCGGCGCCGACCGGCGGCACTTCGCGGCCCGACAGCATCGAGCAATAGGCCGGCACCGGCTTGAAGGAACTGTCGGTGTGCCACATTTCGTTGCCGGTATTCGACTTCAGGCGACGATGGCCGGGCGGATAAATCTGTCCCGTATTGTAATCCACATTGGAAATATTCGAGATCGGAATGCCGCCATCGCCTTCGGCCTTGTAAAGCATCTTCTCCAGCGCGCCGAAGCTGCGGCTGAAAGCCGTTTGCGTTTCGTCGTCGAACCGTTGATCGCGGAACACCAGAACAGAATGTTCGTCCAGCGCAGCCTTTATTTCGGCGACGACGGTATCGTCCGTCACCTTTGTCAGGTCAGCGCCCGAAACTTCTGCCCCCAGATGTTCCTTTATTTTCCGAATGGTCAGCGTCATGATGGTCACTCCCTCCAGCATCCCTTCCCGAGGGCAGAAGTGAAGCAGCATTCGCCATATCGCGCAAGACGGGCGGGGACGGTCGTACCGGCGGCAGGCCGGCCGGGATTACTCGGAAAACATTCCCAGCCAGCGCCACCACAGGAAATTCAGTGGCGACACGACCAGCAGATGAATGGCCGTGAAGGTCAGGCACATCCGGATACCGTACCGCTGCGGAATACCGGCCAGCAGCATGCCCGTGAACACCGGCGCGATCTGGTAGGGCAGCAGAATGAAGAAGAAACTGGCGACCTGGGTCATCAGCATGGTCTCCAGCGGCCACCCGGCCGCCGCCGCAAGATCGCCCATCAGCGGCGTCAGGATGGCGGGGACACCCGCATAATTGACCCCCAGCGACAGGATTCCGCCGGTCAGGATCATCGCGAAGAAGTTATAGGCGTCCTGCTCCGGCGCAACGCCGATCGAGCGGATCAGGTGCTCGCCCAGATAGCCGCCCAGGCCGCTATCGGATACCACCGCCCCCATGCCGACGATTCCGGCAACGAAGAACCATGGACCGTAATTGACCTTCTGAATCATCGCCGAAGGCGGCACGAGCCGCACCACCGGCAACAGGCAGACAACCGCTGCGCCCAGCGCCACCCAGGCCGGCGCCACCCCGTGCAGGCTGTCGGTAGTCCAGAACAGCAATGTCAGCGCCAGCACCGCCATCAGACGCTTTTCAACGCCGCTAATCGGGCCGCGCGCTTCCGGCACCAGGCGAACGGGCGGCGCCTCACGGAACAGGGTCAGCCCGAGCAGGATCACCAGCAGCAGGGTCAACGACCCGAAAACGGTCATGTGCAGCAGCAGGAATTCGCCATAGCGAAAGACGACACCGTGAATGCTTTCCGCCGCGCCGCTGAGGATGACATTGGGCACCGTCGCCGGCAGGATCGCGCAGGGCGGCAGGGCCGTGGCAAAAATCATCGTCAGCACCAGCCCGGCGCGACCCCGGCTTTCCGCGCCGTAACCCAGCTTGTCGCACAGCGCGCCGATGATCGGCGTCAGCAGCACGACCCGCCCCATCGCCGATGGCATCACGAAGGACAGCAGGAACGCCACCAGCCCGATGCCGACCACCAGCCCCGAATAGCCGTTTTCGCGCCGGGCGATCAGTCCTTCGGCGAAGCGGGCGCCCAGCCCCGTGCTGTTGATCGCGTAGCCCAGCACGATACCGCCGAAGATCAGCCAGGTCGCGCCGGAATGAAACCCGGAAAACACCACCGGCGGCGGCATTCCGGCGACGACGAGCGCCAGGAAAAAGAAGATGAAACTGGCCAGGTGTGCCGGCACGACCTCCGTCGCCCAAAGGGACGCGCTGATGATGACCAGTCCCAGGGCGTGGCGTGCCCCCGGCGGCATACCCTCGAACACCGGCAGCAGCAGCAGGGCCAGGCCCAGCAAGACAGCGCATCCCGCGATAATCTTTGGCACCGTCCGCTTCGCGCCGTCGCCGCTCATGCTTCAACTCC
>JAQCHR010000125.1 GCA_027619655.1 Pseudomonadota bacterium | reverse complement strand
GCGGGCTTGTCCTCGTTGAGGATATTGACCGCATCACCGGCCTTGCCTTCACCGCCACCGATCAGAGCATCGTCGTCATCGGTGACACGACCGGATGGCTCGGTTCCTCCGCCTATCTCGCCGAGATCGAAAACCGCAACGAAGGTGCGCCGCCGCCGGTCGACCTGGTGCTGGAACGGCGCAATGGCGATTTCGTCCGCGGCTGCATCCATGACGGCAGCGCGACGGCCTGCCATGACGTTTCCGATGGCGGGTTGATCGTCGCCATCGCCGAAATGGCGATGGCCGGCAATATCGGCGCATCCATCGCCATGCCGGACAGTTCGGTGCCGCTGCATGCCTGGCTGTTCGGCGAAGATCAGGCACGCTACGTCATCACGACAGAAAACCCCGACAAGATACTGAAAGAAGCCGTAAAAAGCGATGTGTCTGCGGCCGTCATCGGCCGGACCGGCGGCGCTTCATTGACAGTGCAAAGCGCGTATACCATATCCATTGAAAAGCTGCGGACCACGCATGAGGCCTGGTTGCCGGGCTATATGACGATGTCCTGACGGCGGGCGCATTAGGGAGGGTGGACCATGGCAATGAGCCAGGCCGAAATCGAGCAGATGATCAAGCAGGCAATTCCCGACGCGCAGGTGCAGATTGAGGATTTGCGCGGCGACGGCGATCATTATGCCGCCTATGTCCGTTCGGCCAGTTTTGAGGGAAAAAGTCGCGTACAGCAGCACCAGATGGTGTACAAGGCGCTTCAGGGACGCATGGGCAACGAGCTGCATGCACTTGCATTACAGACAGCCACGCTGGAAGACAGCTAGGGCAGAGGGAAAGGAACGAACAATGGATGACAATCCGGTATTCGCCCGCATCCAGGAGGATGTGGACGGCAATGACATCGTACTCTTCATGAAGGGGACGCCGGTATTCCCGCAATGCGGCTTTTCCGCCGCGACCGTGCAGGCGCTGACCCTGCTTGGCGTCAAGTTCAAGGGCGTCGACGTCCTGCAGGACCCCGGCCTGCGCGAAGGCATCAAGCAGTATTCCAGTTGGCCGACCGTACCGCAGCTTTACGTCAAGGGTGAATTCATCGGCGGCTGCGATATCGTGCGCGAAATGTACGAAACCGGCGAACTGGCCGAACTGATGGCGACCAAGGGCATCGCAACCGAATCCGCCGCCTAGATCTGATCTGATCTATCGTATTGAAGAGATAGCGCTACGGAAATGCCGGACGCCTTCAGGGTGGTCCGGCATTTTTCAATCCCCGTTATGGCCTTGACCCGTTACAATACGGCAGCGCAAGCAGGAGACGCCTGCTTTCACATCTGAAACGGGTTAAATCGCATGGGCCTTCTTCTGGGATGTATCGCCGACGACTTTACCGGCGCAACCGACCTGGCGGGAACGCTGGTCCGCGAGGGCATGCGCACCGTGCAGATGATCGGTGTCCCCGCCCCGGGTACACCACTGCCCGATGTGGATGCGGTCGTGATCGCGCTCAAGTCCCGCACCATTGCACCGGCCGACGCCATCGCGCAGTCGCTGGAAGCGCTGGAATGGCTGCGCGGCCATGGCTGCAGGCAGTATTTCTTCAAATACTGCTCGACCTTCGATTCGACCGACGAAGGCAATATCGGCCCTGTAGCCGAAGCGTTGCTGGATGCGCTGGATTCGGATTTCACCATCGCCTGCCCCGCCTTTCCGCGCAATAACCGGACAATCTGCAAGGGCTATCTTTTCGCGGGCAATGTGCTGCTGAACGAAAGCGGCATGCAGGACCACCCCCTCACCCCGATGCGCGACCCCAATCTGGTCCGGGTACTGGACCGCCAGACCAGTGGCGCCGTCGGGCTGGTCGCCTATGACACGATCCGTCGCGGCGCGGCGGCAACAGCTGCCGCGTTCGACGCGGCGCGCAGGAAAGGCGACCGCTTCGCCATTACCGACGCACTGGACGAAGACGACCTTATGGTGATTGGCGAGGCCTGCGCCGGCTTTCCCCTGATTACCGGCGGTTCGGGCGTCGCCATCGGGCTGCCGGAAAATTTCCGCCGCGCCGGTCTGCTGAAATCCGGCATTGCCGCTGACGCCCTGCCGTCCATTACCGGCCATGCCGCCGTCCTGTCCGGCAGTTGTTCGCGCGCCACCAACGAGCAGGTCACGCTGATGGCCAGGGACCACCCTTCCTTCCAGGTGGATCCCCGGGCCCTCGCCAGGGGCGAATCGGTCGCGCAGGCGGCCGTCGACTGGGCAACGCCGCTTCTGGCGGACGGCCCGATCCTGGTCTACGCGACCGCTGCACCGGATGCCGTGCGCAAAATCCAGTCGGAACTCGGCGCCGACAAGGCGGGGGCGCTCGTCGAAGAAGCCATGGCGGCCATCGCGCGCGGCCTGGTCGATGCGGGGGTTCGCCGGATGATCGTCGCAGGCGGCGAAACCTCCGGCGCCGTGGTCGGCGCGCTCAACGTGCCCGGGTTGCGTATCGGGCCGGAAATCGACCCCGGCGTTCCCTGGACCGCCAGCCTTGGCAATCCCGCGATGCTGCTGGCGCTGAAGTCGGGTAATTTCGGCACGCCCGACTTCTTCACCAAGGCATTCGGGGTGCTGTCATGAGTGAATCCCGGTTACGCGAGGAAATCGCTGCCTTCGGCAAATCGCTGTTCGACCGCGGGTTGAGCGGCGGAAGTTCCGGCAATATCAGCGTGCGGCTCGACGATGGCTGGCTGATGACCCCGACAGGCTCCTCGCTCGGCAATCTGGATCCGGCGCGGATTTCCAGGCTGGACCGGACCGGTACGCTGGTTTCCGGCGACGCACCGACCAAGGAGGTCTTTTTGCATCAGGCAATGTATGAGGAGCGCCCCAAGGCTGGCGCCATCGTGCATCTGCATTCAACCCATTCGGTCGCTGTGTCCTGCCTGCCGCATGTCGATCCGGATAACGTGCTGCCGCCGATCACCGCCTATTACGTCATGAAAATCGGTAAACTGCCGCTGATCCCCTATTTCCGGCCTGGCGACAAGGCGCTGGCCGAAGCGATCCGGGGCAAGGCGCGCGACCATACTGCCGTGTTGCTGGCCAATCACGGCCCGGTTGTCGCCGGCAAGACGCTGGAGGCCGCCGTTTACGCGACCGAGGAACTCGAGGAAACCGCCAAACTGCATCTGTTGCTGCAGGCGCATAATCCCCGGGTCCTGACCGAAGAGCAGATCGAAGAACTGCACCGGTTTTTCCCGCCCGAGTAACCCCGAACCAGGATCCCGCCATGCCAAATCTCGCCGCCAATATTTCCATGATGTTCACCGAAGTGCCGTTCATGGAACGCTTCGCCGCGGCCGCCGCCGCCGGTTTCAAGGCGGTGGAGTACCTTTTTCCCTATGAACACCCGGCCGAGGACATCGCCGCCGCATTGAAGGAAAACGGCCTGGCCAACGCGCTGTTCAACCTGCCGCCGGGCGACTGGACACGGGGCGACCGCGGGCTTGCCGCCCTGCCCGGCCGCGAGGCCGATTTCGACGGACTGATCGATCAGGCGCTTGATTACGCGCGAATCATCGGCTGCGACCGCCTGCATGTCATGGCCGGCATTCCGCCGGAAGACGCAAAGCGCGCGGAATGCGACGCCGTGTATATCCGCAATATAAAGCACGCCGCCGCCAAGCTGGCGCCGCACGGCATTACGGCGCTGATCGAACCGATCAACCAGCGCGACATCCCGGGATTCTACCTGAACCGCCAGGACCAGGCGCTCGCCGTGCTGGCCGCCGTCGGGGCGGAGAACGCGAAGGTTCAGATGGACCTGTATCACTGCCAGATCGTCGAAGGCGACGTGGCCATGAAAATCCGTGCCAATTTCGGCCATGTCGGCCATTTCCAGATCGCCGGCGTACCGGAACGCCACGAACCCGATATCGGCGAGGTCAATTATCCCTACCTGTTCGATGTCATCGACGAACTCGGCTATACCGGCTGGATCGGCTGCGAATACCGGCCCCGCGGCGATACGGTCGCCGGCCTTGGCTGGGCCGCGCCATACGGGATCGGCAAGGGCTGACATGACGCGGGCCTTCACCATCCATTAACATGCCGGCCATAGGATGCGCCCGCCTGACCGGGTCGGGCATCCATTGCAATGCAATTACGTGCGGGAGAACCCCATGTTCAGACAGATCGTTCTAGCCCTGCCGGTGGTTGCGCTGGCGGCCTGTTCCACGGACCCGCAGGGAACCCCGGCATCGCAGTCCATGGCGCACCCCATGGCCGCGCCGCAGCACGACAAGCAGGCTGGCGCCGCGCCGAATCACACGGACGCGCCACACTGGTCCTATGACGGCGCGAACGGGCCGCAGCACTGGGGCAGCCTCGACGCGGCATTTTCCGCCTGTTCCGACGGCAGGAACCAGTCGCCGATCAACCTGACCCGGATGATCAAGGACGAATTGACGCCGATCAAATTCGCCTACAAGCCGGGCGGGACCGAGATCCTGCACAATGGCCACACGATCCAGGTGAACTACGCGCCTGGCAGCAGCATCACGGTCGATGGCGTCGCCTTCGAGCTGAAGCAGTTCCATTTCCACGCCCCCAGCGAAAATACCATCCAGGGCCATTCCTATCCGCTTGAAGGGCATTTCGTGCACGCCGATTCAAAGGGAAATCTGGCCGTTATCGCCGTGATGTATATGGTCGAAAAGCCGCTCCCCGAACTGGACAAGGCCTGGAAGCACATGCCCGCCATTGCCGGCGAGACACGCGCCCTGCCCGCCGCCGTCAGCGCCTCGGCCCTGCTGCCTGCGAAGCGCGGCTATTACCGTTTCACCGGATCGCTGACCACGCCGCCCTGTTCGGAAGGCGTACGCTGGCTGGTGATGAATACCTACAAGGAAATATCCGCCGCCCAGGTGGATGCCTTCACCCGTGTCATGCACCATCCGAACAACCGCCCCATACAGCCGCTGAACGCGCGGACGGTACTGAAATAGGCCATAGCCGGGCCGCCGGCAGCGGGAGTTATTTCCAGTACGAGAACTGCTCGGCGAAAATCCGTCGCTGCTCTTCGGTCAGCCTGGCGGGCTCGTTTTCCGATATGTGTTTCGGGTGAAGCAGCGTCACCCTGTCATACCGGTGCGGCTTTATGGCGTCCGGGTCCGGGGGCGCAATGTTATTGATCCGGTCGGAAATTTCGCCGGCTTCACCGGCGGTTATATCGACTTCCAGCACCTTTGAAATATCAAGAATGGCTCTTTGCGGGTTGTTTTTAATGGTTAAATAGTCCGTTTCTAATGTCGTCCTGTCGTTCCAGTAATTGTAGAGATGCATCTGCATCAGCACCTGGACAAAAAAATTGTCATCCTTCAGCCAGCCCATCCGTTTCGAGGAGCCGATACATTCCAGCAGGTCGCGCTTTGTCGTCAGGACCAGCGAATAATCGAACCGCACCTGTTCGGGCGTGTGCACCTTCACAAGATGAACGGGCTCCTTCGTGGCCGGGTCGTAATCGGCGCACCATCCCGAAAATATCGCCGGATGCTTGCGGTTGAGGATCAGCCTGGCGGCATTGAACTGCCAGGTACTCCCAGACCGCGGCATGCCGGCGATCAGAATGACAAATGGCGTCACGGTTCCTCTTTCGCAATTTCGCCGGCCTAGAGCCAGCCGGAAAGGATTCGCGTAAAAGCATCAAAAAAGCCGCCCAACAGTACGTTGGGCGGCCCATTTGACACAACCCGCCGCATTCCTGCGGCAGGAATGGCAACAACGGTCAGCGCGAATAAAATTCGATGACGAGGTTCGGTTCCATCTGCACCGGATAGGGCACATCGGCCAGGCCTGGCGACCGCATGAAGGTTGCGGCCATCTTGCTGTAATCGACGGTGATGTAATCCGGCAGGTCGCGTTCGGTGGAGGCAATCGCTTCCAGCACCATCGGCAGTTCGCGGCTCTTGGCCCGCACCTCGACCACGTCGCCGTCCTTCACTTCGTAGGACGGAATGTTGACGCGCTTGCCATTGACCCGAACATGGCCGTGGTTCACGAACTGGCGCGCAGCAAACACGGTCGGCACGAAGCGGGCGCGATAGACCACCGCGTCCAGGCGCCGTTCCAGCAGCCCGATCAGGTTTTCGCCCGTGTCGCCGGGGCGGCGGACGGCTTCCTTGTAATAGGAATGGAACTTCTTTTCCCCGATATTGCCGTAATAGCCCTTCAGCTTCTGCTTGCCCATCAGCTGGGTGCCAAAGTCGGAGGCCTTGCGGCGGCGCTGGCCATGCTGGCCCGGCGGATAGTCGCGGGAATTGCTGGGGCTCTTTGCACGGCCCCAGAGGTTGACGCCGAGGCGCCGGTCGATCTTATACTTCGAACTCTGTCTCTTAGACATTTCCATATATCCCGTTGTTTACGGTGTTGTTGTTGTTCCGGTACCCGTCGAACGGAGGGACGCGTAACGCCCACAATCCCAGAAGCGGGCGGGAGTATATGGTTTAACGCCCCGATGTCAAACGCCAATTGGCGCGAAAATGGCCGGTTTGCGCGGCTTGCGCCGTTATGGGCGCCGGATCAGGCAGGAAAGGATGCCGTGCAGGGTTTTGACCTCCTGTTCCATCAGACCCGTTCGCTGGAAGATGTTGCGAACCTGACGCACCATGATCGCCCGCTTTTCCACCACGTGAAAGAATCCGCATTCATCCAGCGCCGCTTCGAGGCGCAGGAAGAAATTGATCAGTTCCTCCTTGGTCGCAGGCTGCGTGCGGCCGGCAGGCAGGACGGCGGGCGCGGTTTCATCGGCGGACTGGAACCATTCGTAGGAAATCACCGCGACCGCATGGCTGAGGTTGAGCGAGCTGAATCCCGGGTTCAGCGGGATCTGCACGACCGTGTCGGCGCAGGCGATATCATCGTTGCTGAGCCCTGCCCGCTCGCCGCCATACATGATGCCGACCGTACCGCCCTCCGCCACGATGCGGCGCATATCGGCGACGGCGCGACGCGGTGTCAGGACCGGTTTGATCATGTCCCGCGGCCGCGCCGAGGCGGCGTAGACATGGGTGAGGTCCGCGATGGCCGCAGGCGTCGATTCGAAGACGCGGGCGGATTCCAGCACGGTATCGGCGCCCGACGCCGCGCTTTTCGCCCGTGGATTCGGCCAGCCGTCGCGCGGCTGGACCAGCCGCATGTCGCCCAACCCGTTGTTCAGCATGGCGCGCGCGCACATGCCGATATTCTCGCCAAGCTGGGATTCGACCAGAATAACCGATGGCCCGCCGGTTCCCGGCACGATAGTTCTATCTGTTCCCGACATCCCGCTACTCCGCAGCCTGTTTTAACCTGATATAATCCGTAACCATGCGACTCATCCGACCTTTCGAAATCCTGTTCCTGCTGGGCGCCGTCCTGGCGAGCGTCGCCGTTTCGATATGGCTCGCGATCTGGAGTCCCGATGCGCTATTGCGCGATCCGCTGCCGCTGTACCGTCAAGGCGCGGCAACGTCCAGTCCGGAAATTAACGGCAACCGCCAGATACAGCATATCCGGCTGGTCGGTCCCGACGGCGAAACTGTCCCGTTCCAGGTCAGCCTGCCGTCGAAACTGCCCATGAACCCGCTTCCGGTCCTGGTCATCGTTTCGGGTTTTCCGGGTGCGCAGGACCCGCTTCGGCATATCACCCATCCCGGCCCCAATATCATAGTCGTTTACCATCCGCCTTTTGACCCGGCGATGCGGCTCGAAACGGTTTCCCTGTTCAATATCTGGCAAACGCGCGGCGTGATATACCGGATGCCGGAAGAAGTTTCCGCGCTGCTCGCCTGGATCGGGCGACAGGAATGGGCGGACAGAAAACGCATCAACCTGGCCGGGATCGGCCTGGGTGCGGCCATTCTGCCGGCGATCCGGCGCCGGGCCGCCGCCACGGGACAACCGGTCAATGCATCCGTCTTCATCAATGGCGGCGCGGATACCGCTGAACTTGCGGGCTCGGGCCTCGGCGGCGGCATGGCATGGCTGGCGGGACAGATGCTCCGCCCGCTCAATCCAGCCACCCATCTGCCCGAAATTTCCGGGCCCTTCCTGATCATCAATACCGCCGACGACGCGGCGGTTTCCGAATCCGCGCGGGCCGCACTGGAAACGCTGCTTCCCGAGCCGAAAACCATTGCCGCCGTCACGCGCGGGACGGATAGCGTTGATGCCTATATTGCGCGCATCGTCCGTATCACCCAGAACTGGCTGATTGCACAATCCGCGCTCTCCCCCTGAGGCGACAGCCCATTCTTGCCCCCACTAAAACACTGACCGAAGGACCCTATTCGATGGACGAAACAATTCTGGCGAAAATCCGGCACATTATCGGCGGCAACCTTGGCGCAAGCCTGCGCATGGTCCTGGAAGACGCCAGCGATGACCGGTGCATCGTGCAGATGCCAACCGACGGCACGGCACTCAATGCGCGCGACCGGGTCCATGGCGGGGCCATTGCGGCCCTGATCGACACCGCCGCGACAGGCGCCGCCTGGGCCTATCCCGGGCTCGGGCCCAATGCACGCGGCACGACCGTGTCGATCAGCATCAATTACCAGGCCAGCCCGCAGGGGGAACTATTGCGCGCCGACGCCCGCGTCACGCGGCGCGGCCGCAGTATGGTATTTCTGGAAATTGCCGTGACGGATTCCAACGCTTCGTCCATCGCGCATGGAATCGTCAGTTACAAACT
>JAQCHR010000124.1 GCA_027619655.1 Pseudomonadota bacterium | reverse complement strand
GCCAGCCGTCTTCGACGGCCCCATCAATGGCCTTTCGGTTCCGGGATGGAACCTCGAAACAGGCCCGCGGCCGAAGCCGTTTATCCTCAGCTCTCTTTTTCCTGGTCGGCGATGTCCTGCATCCGCTCGCTCATGCGCACGCGCGAGGAAATCCAGGTCAGGATGACCACGGCGATGGCCAACCCGATGGCGAGCGGGCTGTTGAACAGCGAACAGATGATCGTCGGGACCAACGCGAACATGCGCGGCCCCGGCGTCGCCCCCTGCAGCATCCGCCAGAACCGTTCGGAGGGGCCGAACTGCAGGGCGACAAGCGCCAGCAATGGCGCCTCGAGGACCCTGATGACGTCCGACTGTTGGATCAGCAGCAGAATGACGATGCTGATACGGCATGCCCCGACACCGCGATTCGTCCTGAACCAGTTGCCACATGTTTCGGGAGCAGCGTTACTGCTATTCGCGGAGTCGCTTCCTCGACTTTACGTTGGGCGTCCCGGCGAGTTTGCCCGCAAAACGGAAAACGACATTATCCAACTGAATGGAGAGTGATCCGTTGCGGCATCCGCATTCGCGGACGAATGCCGCCGAACCAGATGTTAATCCCGTCCCGGCGGTTCGCAGCATCCACCAGTTACTTGAACAGCTTTACGTTTTTTTTTGAGAGTTCCAGGATTTCGACATAGGCCTTCTGAGCCGCGTCATGCGGCACATAGACAATTTCTTCGCCCATTTTTTTCAACATGTTGACGACCGGTTTTGACTTAAGCATCTCACCCAGCTTCGCGGACATGATGGCAACCTGCTCATCAGGCGTATCGGGATGCATGCCGATAAAGCGCGGCGGATTGAACGGCTTCAGGCCCAGCGTCTTGGAATTCGGAACCTCGCCGATGATTTCCTTGGCGTCAGGCGGATAATCCGTATCCGTCGCATTAAAGACAGCCGTGTGCTTGTCCATCAATGTGACAGCGGTAGACGTCGTGATCGCCGCCATGTCGATATGGCCGCGCAGATAATCGTTCATCGCCTGGCCGGTGTCGGGATAAGTCACCAGGACGACGCTGCCCGCGAGACCGAGCTGGTCGAGTGCGTTCGCGGTGCCAATGAGCTGGGTCATCGTGCCGCCAATGGTCAGCTTCTTATCAACGGTCTTGATATGCTTCAGGAAACCTTCCCAGGTCGAGAAATCCCTGTTGCGCGGCGCAATCAGCGTCGGCTTCATAACCGAGTAATACGCGACTATCTTCAAGTTGGCCGGATCGAAAGGCGGTTTCTTTTCGATCAGCGCTGCCAAGACCTGGGTCGGACTGCCGAACATCAACGTATGACCATCGGGCCCCTTGTCTAGCATGCTCTTCCAGCCGATCGTGCCGGATGCGCCATCACGGTTCTGTACCCGCAACCCGCGGTCGAAGTAATCGAAACCGACCGAGGCGAAGACGCGCACCCAGCGATCCGTGCCGCCCCCCGCACCGAAGGGCACCAGCGCCCAAACGGTCTTCTCCGGATAATTCGCTGCAACCGCCGGCAGACTGGCGACGCCGACGAACACGACCATCATGGCCAGTGCCGCACCGCCGAGTAGCTGCCGCCACTGGCGCCCGTATTTCGCTAAAGTCATCCCGTTTCTCCCGGCCCAATTGATTTACCTATGTGGCTTGTTAACAATGCGCGCTAGACTTTTGATTATGCGCGATATTTTTTTCACCATCAACTCTTAGTCCGGGCAGGACAGGCCCGGCAGAACCGCGTGCACGCAAAGTTCAGCTGTTTCTGGAAAACAACTTTTTTGCCTCTTCCGGCGGCAAATTACCCGGATAGGACGGTATCCCTTCTGGAATTTCATCCCAGGGCTGCTTGCTGTTTACCCACAGATGCGCATCCGGCACCGGCATTTTCGCATTGTCCAGCGTGCCCGCCTTGAAGCGCGCGAAGGCCGGCGCCTCCGGGTCCAGATGGTAGATCCGGTTGCCGCAGTCCGGGCAGAAATAGGCGACGTTCCGGCGCCCGGAATCGGACATCCGCTCCCAGGTCTTCATCTCGCCCGTGACGTGCAGGTCGGACAGTTTCACTAACATGGTGGTGCTGTAGGCGCTGGCCGAAAGCTTCTGGCACTGGGTGCAGTGACAGACGAACATGGCCAGCGGCTTTCCGGTAATTTCATAGGTGACGCCGCCGCACTGGCAGGATCCCTTCATCGGCTGATCGTCAGACATATCGCCCTCCCTTGTTGGTATCGCGCATCAACGCTCGATTGACTCAATGAGGTGCCCTATGCTGTCCGCCCAAGCAACCCCAAACCCAGGGAATTTTCATGCGTATCGCCATTGCCGGGTTCGCCCTGGAATCGGTTTCCTTCCTGCCGCATCTGACCGGCATGGCGGATTTCGAGCGCTGGGCGCTGCGCGGCCCGGCGATGATCGAAGGGCTGCGCGGCGAGCAGTCGCCCGGCGGCGGCTTCGTCGATACGCTGGAAGCGGCCGGCGCGGAAATCGTCCCGCTGGTCTATACGGACGGGTTCGCCGCCGGTTCCGCGACCGATGAAGCCTTCGAGGCCTTCCGCGACGAAATCGCCACCGGACTGACCGCCGTGCGGGACGATATCGATGGCGTGCTGCTGTTCCTGCATGGCGCCATGACGACGCCGACGCGCACCAACCCGGATCTTGAATGCCTGCGGGCCGTGCGCGCCGCCGTCGGCAATGACGTTCCGGTGATGCTGGCGCTGGACCTGCATGCGAACCTCGCGCCGGAAACAACGACGCTGGCCAATGCCCTGTTCGGCTTCCATTATTCGCCGCATACGGACATGGCGGAAACCGGCGCCCGCGCGGCGGATTGTCTGCTGCGTACCCTGCGCGGCGAGGTCCGGCCGGTCGCGGCGCTGGTAAAGCCGGCCCTTACCCTGCCCAGTATCTTCACCGCCACATCGGTCGCGCCGCTGAAGGATATCGTCGCGGAAGGCTTCGCCGCCGAACGATCCGACCCGCGCATCATCGATATCTCGATCTTCTGCGGCTTCGCCTATGCGGACGTGCCACAACTCGGCTTCTCCGTCGCCGTGGTCACCGACAACGACCCGGCCCTTGCCCGCCGAACCGCAGAAACCCTCGCCGCGCGGATCGACGGCGCACGCGAAGCCCTGCAGCACAAGGATCGCGTCCTCGGGATCGGCGCCGGAGTGGATCGCGCCATGGCCGTCGCGGCACAGGCGGACCGGCCGGTCGTCATCCTGGAACATGCCGACCGGATGAACGATTCCACCTGGACCCTGCGCGAACTCATGCGCCGCAAGGTCCGGCACGTTGCCGTGCCCTATCTGTGGGACCCTGCCGCCGCGAGGGCCGCCGTGGAAACCGGAACCGGCAACGCGATTTCGATCGATGTGGGCGGGCATTCCAGCGATCGCACCGGCGGGCCCGTGCGGCTGGTGGGCAGGGTTCTGTTCGCCGGGCCGAAACGGTTCATCGGCACCGGGCCGATGCGCAAGGGCCGCGATATCGACCTCGGCCTCGCCGCCGTGATCGAGGCGGACGGGATAACGGTGATCCTCACCGAACACACCACCCCCGCCATCGACCTCGACCCGTTCATCCAGTTCGGGCTGGACGCCGCGGATTTCGACATCATCGTGCTGCGGTCTAAAACCCATTTCCGCGCGGTCTATGAGGCATTCTCGGCCGAGATCATCATCATCGACACACCGGACTGGGGCCCCGCCGACCTGACCACCCTGCCCTACAGAAACGTGCGCCCGGGCGTGTTTCCGGTCACGACCTAATCGTCGCCCGCCGCCGCGTAGCCATAATCACGCTGCGCCGCTTCGGCGCTGACGACGCCGTCGCGCAGGTCGTCCGCCACTTCCGCCATATCGCGCTGCGCCGGATCGCCGATCCCCGCACCGCCCGGGGTTTCGACGATGAAGGTGTCGCCCGCCGGAATGGTCTGGAACCCCTTGCCGTTCAGCCGCTTGCCGGAACCCAGCCCGACATAGCCGTTGGCGCCGTCCGCGCCACCTTCACGGCCGCGCGGCGCATGATCGATCCGGTCGAAAGACGCCAGTATTTCAAAGTCTTCGCCCTGGGTGTTCTGAATTTCGATTGACTGGCCGTGGCCGCCGCGAAACTGCCCCGCGCCACCGGAATCCGCCCGCAATTCCTTCTTCCAGAAGACCAGCGGGGCGATGGATTCCATCACCTCGATGGCCGAGGCGCGCACCCCGCTGGGATAGGCCGTGGCTGACAACCCGTCCTTGGTCGGCCGCGCGCCGGTGCCGCCATTGGTCACCACGGTCACCACATATCCCGCACCGGCATCGTTGGCGCCGAGGCTCTGGCCGCGCATGTTGAGGTTCCACAGGCAGGACGTGCCTTCCGCCGGCACCCGTTCCGGCACCGCCTGGCGCATGCAGCCGAAGACCACATCGGGCAGCAGCTGCCCGACGATATGGCGCGAGGAGACCGCCGCCGGCTTGGGCGCGTTCAGGATGCAGCCCAGCGGGGCGGAAACCATGAAGGGTTCCAGCGACCCCGCATTGTTGGGAATGCGTGAGGAAACCGCGCAGGAAATCCCGAAACAGGTATAGGCGGTCGTATAGGCATGCGGAACATTGATGCCGAATTTCGACATCGGCGAGGTGCCGTCATAGTCGATATGGATCCCGGTATCCGAAATCGTCATCGTCGCCGCCAGGTCCAGCGGATGGTCATAGCCGTCGATCCGCATGGTGTTGCGCCAGGTGCCCTTGGGCAGTTTGGCGATTTCCGCCAGCACCGCGTTGCGCGACTGTTCGATGATATAGCCGCCGAGCGCGTCCAGGTCGTCGAGTCCGAATTCATCCATCATCGCGGTCAGGCGCTCGCAACCGATATCGTTGCAGGCGGCCAGCGAATAGACATCGCCTTCCGATTCGACCGGCTGGCGGGTGTTGGCCCGGACCATCGCCAGCAGCGTTTCATTCATCACCCCCCGGTCTGCGAGTTTGAGGAAGGGGATGTAGATGCCTTCCATGTAAACGTCCGTCGCATCCGGGCCGAAACCGATGCCGCCGATATCGATCAGATGGCTGGTGCAGGAAAACAGCGCCACCATTTTCCCGTGGTGAAAGGCCGGCGTGGTCAGCACGAAATCGTTCAGATGCCCGGTCCCCTTCCAGGGGTCATTGGTGATGTAGATATCGCCTTCGCGCATCGTTTCGATGGGGAATTTATCCAGGAAATGCTTGACCGATTCCGCCATGGAATTGACATGGCCCGGCGTGCCGGTGACGGCCTGGGCCAGCATCCTTCCGTCCAGCGCGAAAACGCCGGCCGACAGGTCGCCGCATTCGCGGACCATCGAACTGAATGCCGTGCGGATCAGCGTCTGCGCCTGTTCCTCGACCACGGAAATCAGGCGGTTCCACATGATCTGCATGTTGATGCGTTCAAGGCTGCCGGTCATTTCCCGTGCTCCCGTTATCCAGTCCGTATCGCACCACTGTATATGAAAGCGACGCTTTCCCGCTACAGGACAAGCATCCTGCGGGCCTGCGGGCGCTATTTTCCGAAATTGACGGCGTCGCGCAGCATGCGCGTCGTGCCGCAGCGCCCCGGGCCGTATTCGATGGCGCCGAGATCGTACACCGCAAGGCGGCGCGGGCGGCCGCAGAAATCATCCGTCACTTCGGGCAGGCGGCGCCCCTTGCCCATGATTTCGCCTTCGCGGCGCAGCCGGAAATTGCCCGTCGCCACATCGGCATAAAGGTCCATGAGCGACCCCGAATGCGGGTGCACCAGGTTATTCGCTTCCGTGTGATCACCGCCGTTCCTGTCGCGGATCAATCCCGAGACGATATTGTTGCGGATATCCGCGGTCGATCCCTGGAACCGGATGTCGATCCCGGCCGTGTTGATCAGGGTGTTGTTATAGATTTTAGTGTCCCTGGCCTTGTTGAGGTAAATCCCCACATCCCGCGAACAGTTCAGGATAATGTTGTTGCGGATCACGCCGTTGCTGTGTTCGTAGGTGCAATCCTGGTTTTCACAGAACTTCGTGCCGGTCCCGCCGCCGCCGAGCGACATGGCCACGCGGCTGCCGCCGGCATGCTGCCACTCGCAGATGACCAGATTGCGCTCGAAGACGCCATTGCGCGAATTCCCCTTCAGGAACATCCCGTAGGAAACCCCGTCACCGCCGCCTTTCTGAAAATCCGCCACAAAATTCTCGCGGATAATCCAGCCATCCCCGCCGACGACGTCGATGACCGTCACGGGTACGTCCGTCGTTCGCGGCGTCGCATTGTAGAAGAAATTTCCGGCAATCAGGACATTATCGGGATAAAAATATTCCTTCCCCTTCTGTCCGCCAGCGCCGGCGGTTTCCAGTTCCAGCCCGTTTCCCTTTATCGCCGCGTTGAAATCGCGGATGCGGTTGTCCCGCAGGATGAAATTGTCGGCCTGTCCGACGATATGAAACGCATGGTCGCACAACTCCTGCGGCTCGCAGATGCCCAGAATATCCAGCCCGTCCACGATCCAGTGCGCGCCGTAAACCACGAAGGTTTCCCGCGCGGTGGCGTGGATAACGGTCTGTCCCCGCCGCGATGCCTTCAGCGTAATCGGATTCTCGGCGGTTCCGGCCGCCTTCAGGTTCAGGCGGTCCAGCACATAGGTCCCCGGCGCCAGGACGATTTCGTCGCCCGCCTGCGCCGCCTCGACCGCCCGGGTCAGTCCATCGACGGTATCGACCGCAACGATCCGTGTTTCGGCCGCAGCAACGGCGCCGAAGGCGACTGCCGCGGCGGCGCAGGTCATCGTTCTGGCCCAAAGCTGCGCCATGCCGGAAAAAGCCAACATGCGGATCCTCCCGTTATTTCAGTGGATCGTGCATCATTTTCGATAGAATCACAGGCCCATTACAATCCCCGATGCGGAATTGCAATGATATCGCCTGTCAGGCCGATCGTCAGAACGGCGTATCGCCCCGGATCGTGATGCGGTGTGCGCGCCGCCGGTGGCCGTGATAGTCGTTGATCGCATAATGCTGGACGCAGCGGTTATCCCACAGCGCCAGCGACCCCACGTCCCAGCGGAACCGGCAGGTGAATTCGGGCCGGATCGCATGGCGCCGCAGGTATTTGATGATGCCGTCGCTTTCCTCATCCTTCATCCCGGCGAAACGCTGGGTATGCGAGCCGATATAGAGCGACTTGCGCCCGGTTTCCGGATGGGTGCGGATCAGCGGATGTTCGACCTCCGCCGGCTGGTCGACCGGCTCCTTCATCGCGACATTGCCGTTGGCAGCATAGCGTTCGCGGCGCGAGCGGCCGCCGGCCTTGTTCTTGTTGCTATCCCCCGCCGCGACGGTCTTCACCCCGGCGAGCATCGCCTTCATGCCGTCTGACAGCGCGTCATACGCCTTGTACATATTGGCGAAGATCGTATCGCCGCCGGCAGCCGGCACTTCCTTCGCATAGAGCATTGTCGCCATCGCCGGCTTCGGGGCGAACATCTGGTCCGTGTGCCAGTCATTGCCGAAATTATAGGTGTCGGTCTCGGTCTTCAGGATTTCGATGATTTCGGGGTAGTCCGGCATCCCGGCGATATAGGGATGCAGGTGGATGTCGCCGAACCGCCGGGCGAAGCCGAGCTGCTGCTCCGGGGTGATCTCCTGATCGCGGAAGAAGATCACGCAATGATCCAGCAGCGCCTGATGGATCGCGGCAAACGTGGTGTTGTCGTCCATGTCGCGCGCGAGATCGACCCCGTGCAGTTCCGCCCCGAGCGCACCCGCGATGGGCCGTATTTCGATATCAGCCGCCATGATTGCCCTCCCGTTTTCCAGGCTAATGGTACGTGATTACCGCCATCGCACCGCCTGGATGCAATACGCTAGCACATCCGGGCAGGGTGGAAACAGGCGTCACGCAACGGCGTGTGGCGCGCGGCGATACCGGAGGTCTGATGTCATGAACGCTGTTGCCCGTACGTCCTTTATACTGTCGGCCCTTGCCTGGCTCACGGCCTGCGGGACCCCGCCGACGCCGGCATCCATACAAGCGCCCGTCGTAACCGCGCGCACCAATGGCGGCGGTGAAATCTATGGCGGCTTCGCCTATCCCGTCGGCGGCAATTCGACCGCGCTTGAACTGGACGCGCCGCTGAAAACCGACAGCGGCGCGCCCTATTACAGCTTTACGGTCAATGTCCGGGTTCCCGGGTTGCGCGGCGTCGATGTCCGCTGGAGCCGGCCGCTGGCCCGCAACCGGGAGATCGAACGGATCGCCGGCCCCTGCGAGCCGGGCGTCGGCGCGGTGCAGCGCAGCCTGATGGAAGCACGCGCTAGGGACCACACCGGGCGCGTCGCCCCCGCCTCCTACGATCAGGAAATCGACGGCAAGCTCGATGACGGCATACCGGTCTACTGGGTCACCTGCGAGACTGCCGCCCCGGGCGAAGTCATCGCCGCCGATAATTCCCGTATCGACTACAACCTCGCCATTCTCATGCCGGCGACCCAGTTGGAACCCGGTGCCAGCCTGCGGCTGCGCACCGTGCATTTCGCGGGCGACGTGCAGAGCGCGGCAATCGGGATTCCGGTCCGCGTGGCGCCGGTCCATGTCGGCGTGGCCGGCGATTCCGTCGCCTGGGGTCAGGGCCTGCTGGAAAGCCAGAAATACTATACGCAGCTGTTTGACGACATTGTCGAACGCAGCGGCGGTGAAGGCCGCCTGCGCCGGCT
>JAQCHR010000123.1 GCA_027619655.1 Pseudomonadota bacterium | reverse complement strand
GGCGGCGCGCTGCCGGCGGCAAAATCCCTCACCGTCTTCAGCAGGAAGCGGCGCAGCTGGATGAGCGCGGTATCGCTGATCCCGAGATGCTCGATTGTGCGGTCGGCGATCGCGCCCATCGATTCCTGGATGCCGTTATCCTGCGTCCCCAGCCCCTTGATCCCGGTATAGGACGCGCCGCTCGCCTGCCAGTCGCGGTCGATCAGGTAATCGTTGCCGGGGTTGCGGAGCGGCCGGTCGGTGCCGGGGATCATTTCGGCGTGAATGCCGTCGAATCGGGTCTCGCGCGCGAGATCCTGTTCCGTGAACGGACGGTGCGGGCTGAAGGTGACGCAGTACTGCATCGTGTTTTCGTCGTCGACCGGCGCCCAGACATGCGCCGCCACCGGCGCGGAGGCGATGATCTTGTGAAACGGCATGACCATGACGTTCGCGGTCCAGAACGTCCGTTCGTCGTCGAGCGGCCTGCCGCTGCCCGCGATGAAGCCGAATTCCGTGGGCACCACTTCGTAGCGCCATGGCCGGATGGTGATGTCGCCCTCCGCAACGCCGCCATGCAGGAACGACAGATGGCTCGCATCGAACCCGCCCTCGATCCCCTGCAGCCAGTTGCATTCCATGAGCTGGCGCGACTGATGGCGGTGCGACGGCGGCAGCCGCGTCCATTCCAGATCGGGGAAGGCGGGCATTGCCGCGGCCGGTCCCATATAGGTCCAGACCAGCCCGCCGCGCTCGACGCAGGGATAGCTGACGGCCCGCACCTTACGCTGCAGCGTGCTGCCCGGCGGCTCGCTCGGCAGGTCGGTGCAGTCGCCGTTAACGTCGAACTTCCAGCCGTGATAGACGCAGCGCAGCCCGCAATCTTCGTTGCGCCCGAAAAACAGCGAGGCCGTCCGGTGCGGGCATCTTTCGTCGAGCAGCCCGACGCGCCCCTTGCTGTCGCGGAAAGCCACCAGGTTCTCGCCGAGCAGCCGCACCCGGACCGGCGGTGAGTCCGGCGCCGCGATATGGTCCGACGGCACGGCGGGAATCCAGTAGCGGCGCATCAGCGCGCCCATCGGCGTGCCCGGGCCCACCCGGGTCAGCAGCTCGTTTTCCTCGCGCGACAGCATCCCGATCTCCCTTTCCGCCCGGCCGCAAAGTACCGCGAAAATCTAGGCGGTGGCGGCGAGCGTGTCCATCTGCGCCGAATAACGGAACCGGGACGACCGTCCTATCCCGGCTGTATCTTCGGCCTGTCCCGTAGATTTTACCGCGGCCGGCGCCAAAGAAGTCGAGCCCGCACTGGCTCGCCGGGCGGGCCCGAACAGCGCGCTGTCGGCGTAGAATATCTTGGATGTCTCACATAGCAGCCGAACGACATCAGGCCTTCGTTTCGGAACGGCCCCATCCGGCCGTCGGCATGCGGGATGAAGCCGCGCCATTGATGGGTGACGATCTTGATCGCGGGATGACGCTCGAACACGCCGGCGCAAACGATCCGGGCATCCCGGCACAACGCCAGGCCAAAGAAGGCCGACCGCTGTCAAACCGCTGTCAGACCGGCACCACCGCCGTCGTTTCGATCTCAACCTTGGCGCGGTCTTCCATCAGCGCAACGACCTGGACCGCCGCCATGGTCGGAAAATTCTTTCCGATGACGTCGCGATAGGCCTGACCCACTTCCGCCAGGCGCGACAGGTAAAGCTGCTTGTCGGTGAAATACATGGTCATGCGGCAGATATGTTCCGGCCCCGCACCGCCTTCTTTGAGCACGGCGACCGTGTTTTCGAGCGCCAGGCGGAACTGGTCGACGAAATCGTCGGATTCGAATTTTTCTTCCGCCGTCCAGCCGACCATGCCGGCGACGAAGACGAAACGGCCCTCGGCCGCGATACCGTTGGAATATCCTTTGGGGCGGTTCCAGCCCGGGGGATTCAGTGACTGCATGACGATCCTTTCGGTATGACGCTGCTTGCGGGGTTGGCTTGATTGTTTTAAGCTTAAAACATTGTCAGATCAATCGTGCAGATAATGGCCCCAGACACCGCCCCGATATCCAGTACCGCCCCCGAAGGCCGGCTTCAGGGCACGCCGCTTGCCGGTCAGCATGCGCTGATCACCGGCGCGACGCGCGGGATCGGCGCGGCCATCGCGGAAACGCTGGGCGCGCTCGGGGCGAACCTGACCCTGATCGGCCGCGACCGCACCCTTTTGGACCAACGCGCCGGCCATATCGTGGGTGAATTGGGGGTCAGCGTGCATGTCGAAACCGCCGACGTGTCCGACGCCGATGCCATCGGCAGGGCGTTCGAAGCCGCCGCGGCCGCCAATGGACCGATCACCATCCTCGTCAACAATGCCGGATCCGGCAAAAGCGCGCCGTTCCACAAGATGGAACGGGAATTGTGGGATTCCATGATCGCCGTCAACCTGACGGGCACGTTCATCTGCACCCAGGCCGCCCTGCCCGCCATGCTGGCAGCCGGACAGGGCCGCATTATCAATATCGCGTCGACGGCGGGGCTCAAGGGCTACGGCTATGTCTCCGCCTATTGCGCCGCCAAGCATGCGGTGGTCGGGCTGACGCGCTCGCTGGCCCTGGAAACCGCGAAAAAGGGCGTGACCGTCAATGCCGTGTGCCCCGGCTATACCGAAACCGACCTGGTACGCGAAACCATCGACAATATCGTCGCCAAGACCGGCCGCAGCGTCGCGGACGCCACGGCGGAACTCGCGGCATCCAACCCGCAGGGCCGTCTGGTACAGCCCTGGGAAGTCGCGGAAGCCGTGGCCTGGCTTGCCCTGCCGTCGTCGGCGTCGATTACCGGCCAGGCCATTCCGGTCGCCGGCGGCGAGGTCATGTGATGGCGGACAGCCCCAATACGGACCGTCCCGACTACGAATCCGGTGTTCAGGGCAAGGACGGCATGGAATTGCGGGTCTGGCTGCGTCTGCTGACCTGCACCAACCTGCTCGACAACGAGGTCCGGACCCGCCTGAAAGCAACGGCGGACACCACCCTGCCCCGTTTCGATATCCTCGCCCAGCTCGAGCGCCATGACGGCCCGATGTCGATGGGCGACCTGTCCCGGCGGCTGATGGTGTCGAACGGCAACGTCACCGGTCTGATCGACCGGCTGGCCCGCGAAGGCATGGTCGACCGCACGCCATCGCCGGAAGACCGGCGCGTCCAGATGGTCAGCCTGACCGCGGACGGATCCAAATTTTTCGCAAAAATCGCAGAAGACCACCGCGACTGGGTCGGCGGCATGATGGCCGACCTGTCGGCGGATGAGATGAAATCCCTATACGACCTGCTGGCGCGGCTCAAGGAATCGATCCTCGCCGCGGAGCAGAAGAACAGCCTGGAGGCCGCAGAATGACAGTTATCCCCGGCGCATCGATCGCCCCCGAACATTTCGCCTGGAACGTCGACGGCAAGGTCGCGACGATCACCATCGACCGGCCGGAACGCAAGAACCCGCTGACCTTCGATTCCTACGCGGAGCTGCGCGATACCTTCCGCACGCTGCAGCACGTGGACGACATCAAGACCGTCGTGATCACGGGCTCGGGCGGCAATTTCTGTTCCGGCGGCGACGTGCACGAAATCATCGGCCCGCTGCTCGGCATGGACATGAAGGAACTGCTCCGGTTTACCGAAATGACCGGCGACGTGGTCAAGGCCATGCGTACCTGCCCGCAGCCGATCATCGCCGCGATCGACGGTATCTGCGCCGGTGCCGGCGCGATCCTCGCCATGGGCTCGGACCTGCGCTTCGGCACGGCGGAGTCCAAGACCGCCTTCCTTTTCACCCGCGTCGGGCTGGCGGGCTGCGATATGGGCGCGTGCTCTATCCTGCCGCGCATCATCGGCCAGGGCCGTGCCTCCGACCTGCTCTATACCGGCCGGTCCATGTCGGGTGAGGAAGCCTATAACTGGGGATTTTTCAACAGGTTATGCGATTCCGATAAAGTTCTGGCAGAATCTCAGGAACAGGCACGGCGGCTTGCCGACGGCCCGACCTTCGCCCACGGCATCACCAAGCGCCAGCTTCACATGGAATGGAACATGAGCGTCGAGGACGCGATCACGGTCGAGGCCGAGGCCCAGGCGATCTGCATGCAGACACAGGACTTCCAGCGCGCCTACGACGCGTTTGTCGCGAAACGGAAACCGGTGTTCGAGGGGAACTGATCGTGCCCGAACAAACCTATCTCAACTGGCCGTTTCTGGAGGACTCCCACCGCGCGCTGGCGCGCGACTTCCGCGCCTGGGCCGACCGCGAAATTGCGCCGCTGGCCGAGGAAGAACCCGGCGACGACGACGCGCTCGACGCACTGGCCCGCGAACTGGTCGGGCGTCTCGCCGATGGCGGCTGGCTACGCTATTCCGTCCCTGCCCCGTGGGGCGGCATCCACGAGACGCTCGACGTGCGCGCGCTGTGCCTGATGCGCGAGACCCTGGCCCAGTATTCCGGCATGGCCGATTTTTCATTCGTGATGCAGGGCCTCGGGTCCGGCCCGATATCGCTGTTCGGCTCCGAAGGTATCCGCCAAAAGTATCTGCCCGAAATCGCCAGTGGCAAACGGATTGCGGCTTTCGCGCTGTCGGAGCCCGAATCCGGATCCGATGTCGCCGCCATGACCACCAATGCCCGCCTCGACGGCGACGAATACGTCCTCAATGGCGAAAAAACCCTCATTTCCAATGGCGGGCTCGCCCATCAATACGTGGTCTTCGCCCGCACCGAGGACGCCCCCGGCGCCAAGGGCCTGTCGGCGCTGGTGGTTGACGCAGACACCCCCGGCCTGGCCTGTACCGAACGGTTCGAGGTGATCGCTCCCCATCCGCTCGGCCGCATCCGGTTCGAGGATTGCCGCATCCCCGCCGCCAACCTGCTGGGCAATCCGGGCGACGGTTTCAAGATCGCCATGTCGTCGCTCGACGTCTTCCGGTCCACGGTCGGCGCCGCCGCGCTCGGCTTTGCCCGCCGCGCCCATGACGAAGCGATGACGCAGGCCCGGCGGCGCATGTCTTTCGGCAAACCGCTGGCGGATTATCAGCTGATCCAGGAAAAGATTTCCGACATGGCACTCAAGATCGACGCGGCAGCACTGCTGGTCTATCGCTCGGCATGGACCAAGGATACGCAGGGCACGCGGGTCACGCGCGAAGCCGCCATGGCCAAGCTCTATGCGACCGAAAGCGCACAGGAGATCATCGACCAGGCGGTCCAGATCTGGGGCGGCATGGGGGTCGTCGTCGGATCGACGGTGGAACGTCTGTACCGCGAAATCCGCGCGCTGCGGATTTACGAAGGCACCAGCGAAATACAGAAACTGATTATCGCCGGCCAGGCCCTGGCGGCGGCAGAGGCGGAAGAAACCGCGAAATCGGCGGAGTAACAAGCCATGACCAAACACCTGCCCGGCGGCCCGACCGCCCATATCGACACATTCGCGGCGGATAACCTGCCGCCGAGGGACCAGTGGCCGGAATTCGATTTCGACTCCCTCCCGATCCTGCAAACCTATCCCGACCGGATGAATGCCGGCGTCGAGCTCCTCGACCGCATGTGCGACACAGGCCACGCCGACAGCCCGGTACTGCATTACGAAGACATCACCTGGACCTATGGCGAGCTGCGCGACATTTCGGACAAGATCGCAAAGGTACTGGTCGAGGATCACGGGCTTGTCCCCGGCAACCGCGTCCTGCTGCGCGCCGGCAACAATCCGATGCTGGTCGCCTGCTGGTGCGCCGTACTCAAGGCCGGCGGCATCTGCGTGACGACCATGCAGCTGCTGCGTGCGCGCGAGTTGGTCTATATCGTCGAAAAGTCGAAAATCCGCCACGCGCTGTGCGATATTTCGCTGGCCGAGGCGATGGAAGAGACCTGCGCACGCAAACCCGAGCTGACGGACACGCTGTATTTTTCGGCAACCGGCGGCAGCGATGCGTCGCTGGACGCGGCACTTGCCGGCAAATCCGCCGGATTCGCGAACTGCGACACGGCCGCCGACGATACCGCGCTGATCGCGTTTACATCGGGCACCACCGGCACGCCGAAAGCGACGATGCACTTCCACCGCGATGTCATCGCCATGTGCGATTGCTTCCCGCGGTCGTTCAATATGGCCGAGCCGCATGACATCTTTACCGGCACGCCGCCGCTGGCCTTTACGTTCGGCCTCGGCGGGCTGACCTGTTTTCCGATGCGGTTCGGCGCCTCGACCCGTTTCTTCCCCCGCCCGCTGAGTCCCGAAGACATGATGGCGGCGATCGAGAAATACAAAATCACCGGCCTCTATACAGCACCGACGATGTACCGTCTGCTTGCCGACCTCGCGGGCAAGTACGATATATCCAGCCTTGAAAAATGCGTCTCCGCCGGCGAAACCCTGCCCAAAGCGACGTGGGAAGCGTTCCACAACGCGACCGGTATCCGTATCGTCGACGGGCTCGGCTCGACCGAGATGATACATATCTTCGTCGCCGCCAGCCGCGAAGACATGCGCCCCGGCTTCACCGGCAAGGCGATCCCCGGCTACCGGGCGAAAATCGTGGACGAGGACGGCAACGAACTCGGCCCCAACCAGCCCGGCCTGCTCGCGGTGCAGGGCCCGACCGGCTGCCGCTATCTCGCCGACGAGCGCCAGAGCGTTTACGTCAAGGACGGCTGGAACTATCCCGGCGACATGTACGAGATGAACGAGGAAGGTTATTTCAAATACGTCGCGCGCGCGGACGATATGATTATCTCGGCCGGCTACAACATTTCGGGTCCCGAGGTCGAAAACGCGCTGCTCGACCATCCGGCGGTCAGCGAATGCGCCGTCATCGGCAAACCCGACGAGAAACGGACCAGCATCGTCAAAGCCTATATCGTCCTGCGCGGCGGCTTCGAGCCGGGCGACGACCTGACCAAAACGCTGCAGGATTTCGTCAAGAACGAGATCGCGCCGTACAAATACCCGCGCGAGATCGAATTCGTGACCGAACTGCCCAAAACCGAAACCGGCAAGCTGCAGCGCTTCCGCCTGCGCGACCGGGAACAGACGAGCTGACGCAAAAACATCGTCGTTTCGATAGCCGGCGGCAAAATAAACCGGGCCGTTAATCACGATGACGCAATTAAGCGAAACTTATCAAAGGCCACCGCCCGGCAGCGCCGTGGCCGGTTAACCAGCAATTCTAAAATATTCTTAAAACCTGCCCGGTATGTTTGGGGTATCGGTTGACCGGCAACGGGCGGCCGACATATCTCCAGCGACGGTCCGGGTTTTTTTCCCCCAATCAGACACCGGATCTTTCGCTATTTGCCCCTTCCCGTCCCCCCACGGGAAGGGGTTTTTCGTCTCGAAGACCGGCCGCGGCAGACGGTCTCGGCAGGGTTAGATCCGGTTAACCATATCGACCAACGAATTCTTCAGCATTTTCAGGATATTTTACGCAATCTCCGCCGGTAGCGGGCACGGACACAGAGACAGGAAGTCGATATGTCGGGCATACAAGCAGCATCGGGCCTCGCAGGCCAGCTCCCCGGTTCCGGCCGGATCGACGGATATCAGTCGCTCAGCCAGCTTTCCGAACAGCGCAGTGTCTCGATCAATGCGAACGATCCCCAGAATAACCGCCAGCGCCTGCTCCCTACCCTCAGCGTCGGCGAAGAACGCAACCTGATCGACAAAACCAAAGACATCGCCGCCAACCTGTTCAACGCCTTCCGCAACGAGATGCGCGAAGCGCTTCATCATGTCGGCATTCGCGGCGACGCCGCCGCCGACATGATCCGCGACGTGAGCAAATCCTTCACCGATGCGGTTCGGGCGGGCACCAGCTTTTCCTTCGGCATGATCGCCGCCGCCTATAAGGAAACGCTGGTTCAGACCGATACAACGATGTCCCATTCGCTTGAATTCAGCGCCAATGCGCTAAGCATCGAATACAACCACGTCACCGGCGAAATCACGGCCGATACGAGCAAGCTGGAAATCGATGCGGTCCGCGTGATATCCGGCAGCAGCCTGCCGTCGCTCGACACAGCGGCGCTGTTCGACTTCACGGATGGCGACGGCGTGCCCACGATCGCGGGCCTCTTCGACCGGGTGCAGCAGTATCTCGCCAATAATGGTTTTATCGACGAAGACGCCGAGGACGGGCAGGACGGCGTGGCCCCGGCGCTTCCCGGCGCCAATGACGACGCCTATGACGCGGTGCTGATCAATAACGAGCGGCCGGATGCGGCGGCAAAAGATGACGCGCCCAAGCCTTTCGAAGAGCCGCTGGAAGACCGCCCCACGCCTGAATCCGTCAGAATCCAGGCGGTGGAGGAATTCACCAACGGCCGCCAGGAGACGATTACGCGGATGACGCTGGACCTGATCGTCCGGGTCCATATCGGCAAGGACAGCGTGGATCCGGAAACCAGCAAAGCGCAGAACAGCACGGACGAAACGTTCGACAGGCCGTACGGGAACGGGAAACCTTTCGCCGTGACGGTCTAGGGAACGAGCAGAGGAACGACGCTTCGCGCGGCGGAAGCTCCGCATCGAAGTGACAACCTAATCACCGGCATGTAGCCGGTATTTGAGAGGCAGAGGACAGGAGGTCCGTTATGTTGCCCTCGGTCAGCGCAGGTAGCGCGGCCCTGATGAAATATGCGCAGGCACTCGCCATCGCAGCGCCCGAAGCCGCGCCCCGCGATTCCGATGCCGCTCCGCGCACAGAGCAGGAAGCCGCCCGGCAGAACGCCGAAAGAACAC
>JAQCHR010000122.1 GCA_027619655.1 Pseudomonadota bacterium | reverse complement strand
GGATCGGCGAAGTCGCCGCCCTGTTTGCCAATGCGGGTTTCATTGTGATCACCGCCTTTATCTCTCCCTACCAGGAGGACCGCGACCAGGCGCGCAAGGCTGTCGGCGACAACTTCCACGAAATTTTCGTCAAGGCGGATCTGTCCGTTTGCGAAACGCGCGACCCCAAGGGGCTGTACGGCAAGGCGCGTCGCGGTGAGATACCGGAGTTCACCGGAATTTCCGCGCCCTATGAGGAACCCGAAAATCCGGAATTCACCATCGACACCGCCGCCGCGGATATCGACGCCGCGGCCACGAACCTGACGGAATTCGTTGCGGCGAAATTCACGCAGTGGATGACCTGACAGACAGGAAACCCGCTATTTCAGTCGAAAGGCCGCGACTTCCTGATCGATTTTCGTGCGCGCGGCGCTGTCCATCTGCCCGCGAACCTTGTCCAGCAGCTTATCGGCATGCTCCTGCTCCTGGGCGACGGCTAGCGACAGCCAATAATATGATCGCGCCAGGTCCTTTGGCACGCCCTCGCCGAGCATGTGCATCCGGCCGAGCAGGAACTGCGCATCCCCATGCCCCTGTTTCGCCGCAACCAGGAAATGTTCGGCGGCTTTCGCCAGGTCCTTCTCGATTCCCTGACCGCGGAAGTAAAGGCGGCCAAGGTCATACTCGGCCGCTCCCAATCCCGCGGCAGCGGTTTCGGCAAACATCTTTGCCGCCTTCTCGTAATCCTGTCGCACACCCGCGCCGAAGTAATACATATAGGCAAGGTTCCGCTTCGCCTTCAGATTGCCGCCTTCCGCCGCCTGGCTGTAAAGATCGAACGCGGTATTGAGATTCGCCCTGACACCCAACCCATCCTGGTACAGGCCGCCGAGATTGCGCTGCGCCTTGTCGTTGCCCTGTTTGGCCGACCGGGCATACCACTCCACCGCATCGGTATAACTCTGCCGGACGCCCTTGCCCTCTTCATAGTAGATGCCCACGACACGCTGTGCCTCCGCATGCCCCTGATTTGCGGCCTTCAGAAACAGTTCCAGCGCCATACCCGGGTCGGTCTCGACGCCGCTGCCGGCGTCATACATGAGGCCAAGCCGGTACTGCGCTTCGGCATCACCGGCTTCGGCGAGCGGGAGCAATTCTGACAAGGCCGCAACGTAATCGTCGCCTTCCAGCGCCTTGATCGCCGATGCCAGGTCCGCCTGCGCAGCTGTCACGGAAAAGAAAAACAGGGAAATGGCAAGAAGAAGACGCGGCATTTAAACCCTCGCAATAAATACAACGCTTTGATAACGCGATACGAGTATGCCGCACGCCAGGGTCCGGGCTCAACCGCATTAACATACCCTAATGATGGTATGGCTAATGATTGGTTAAAGCTTTGCCATGGCGTCAGGGCTCTGCCCGCGCTATATCGGGTAAAACCGGGGAGAAACACCATGTTACTGGACTGGACGGAAATCGATCAGCTCGTCAACAACGCGCTGAAGGAAGATATCGGTCGTGGCGACCTGACGACGGCCGTTGCGGTGCCCGCCGATACCCGTGGCACCTTTACCCTGCGCGCGCGCCACCCGATGGTCGTTGCCGGTGTCGATATCGCCGCCTTTACCTTCCGCAAGCTGGTGCCGGATTGCGATATTGAAATCTACGCGCAGGACGGTGCGCATGCGGAAACCGATGCGGCAATCGCAAAGGTCAGCGGCGCTGCCCCCGGCCTGCTGACGGCGGAGCGCACCGCGCTGAACCTGATGCAGCTTCTCAGCGCCATAGCCACCCATGCCCGCGACTTCGTGCGCGAGATCGAGCACACGAAGGCGGTCATGGTCGATACCCGCAAGACCATCCCCGGCTACCGCAACCTGTCAAAATACGCAGCACAATGCGGCGGATTGCGCAACCACCGCATCCGGCTGGATGACGGCGTACTGATCAAGGACAACCATATCAGCATGGCCGGCAGCGTCTCCAAAGCCCTGGACGGCGCCCGGCGCGGCGTGCCGCTGCTCACCAAGATCGAAGTCGAATGCGATACGCTGGAACAGGCGCGGGAAGCCATCGACGCCGGCGCCGACATGCTGCTGCTCGACAACATGAACCTGGACCAGTTGCGCGAAGCCGTCGCCATGGCCGCCGGCCGCGTGCCGCTGGAAGCCTCCGGCGGCGTCACGCTCGCGACGGTCCGCGACATCGCGGAAACCGGCGTCGATTTCATTTCCTCCGGCCGCATCACCCAGTCGCCGCCTGCCGTCGATATCGGACTGGACGTGATCCTGGAGAGTTAACCCGCAACCGCACCGGATTTTCGCAGTGCGGCGATCCGGTCCGCGGAAATGCCCCAGTCGGCCAGCGCCTCATCCGTATGCTGGCCCGGCGTGGATGGCGGCCGCTGGATCTTGCCGGGGGTCCGGCTGAAGCGCGGCGCCGGACCCGGCTGTACGATCCCGGCATTCGTGACGAATGTCTCGCGCGCCACATTATGGGGATGACCCGGCGCTTCCCCCATGCTCAGCACCGGGGCAAAACAGATATCGGTGCCTTCCATGATCGCGCACCATTCGTCACGGGTCTTCGTCAGAAAGATCGCGCCGATGCGTTGCTTCATTTCCGGCCATTTCGATTCATCGCCCTGCGCCGGCAGGTCTTCGCCCGACAGGCCCAGCGCGTCGAGCAGCATCGCGTAGAAATGCGGCTCATTGGAGCCGATGCTGACGAACTTCCCGTCACTGGTCTTGTAGACATTGTAGTGGTGCGACCCGCCGTCGAGCCGGTTCACGCCGCGCTCGTCGCGGTGGAACCCGCCGGCAAGATAGCCATAGCACGCGGCCATCAGCGAGGACGCGCCATCGATCATCGCCGCGTCGACCACCTGCCCCTTGCCGGTGCGGCTCGCTTCCCAAAGCGCGCTCATGATTCCAAAGGCAAGGTATATGCCGCCGCCGCCGAAATCGGCCACCAGGTTGAGCGGCGGAATCGGCGCTTCCGGCGTGCCGATGGCGTGCAGTGCGCCGGTCAGCGCGATGTAGTTGATGTCATGGGCGGCGGCCATTTTCATCGGGCCTTCCTGGCCCCAGCCGGTCATGCGCCCGTAGACCAGTTTCGGGTTGCGGGCGAAGCAGTCCTCCGGCCCGATGCCGAGCCGCTCGGTGACGCCGGGGCGCATGCCTTCGACCAGCGCATCGGCACCTTCGATGAGCTTCAAGACCGTTTCCACGCCATCGGGGTTCTTCAGGTCGACCGCGACGGAACGCCGGCCCCGGTTGTGCAGCATGTATTCATGCGGCACGCGCGGGCTGGCGCCGACCTCCGCAGCGCGGTCGATCCGCAGCACATCGGCGCCCAGGTCGGACAACAGCATGGCGCACATCGGCCCCGGCCCGATGCTGGCAATCTCCACGACCTTCATTCCCGTCAACGGTCCCATGAATTTCTCCCCCCGATTCGTCTCACATGCCCGTAGTGACTACCACAATCCGGCACCGCCCCATACAATACGCTCAAATCGACGTGAATGCAGGGGGAGTGCGACACATGGCGGATCTCGTAAAATTTTCAAAACAGGGATCGATCGGAATCATTACGGTCGACAATCCGCCGGTCAACGCGCTGAGCCCCGGGGTGCCGGAAGGCATCATCGAATGCGTCAACAAGGGCAATGCCGACCCCGACGTGAAGGCCATGGTCTTCACCGGCGCCGGACGCGCCTTCATCGCCGGCGCGGATATCAAGCATCTGGGAAAGCCGAAGACCCAAGCCGGGTTGACCTATCGCCCGATCATCGACGACAGCCCGAAGCCCATCGTCGCCGCAATCCACGGATTCGCGCTGGGCGGCGGGCTGGAAACCGCCCTGTCCTGCCAATACCGGATCGCCGCGAAAAGCGCCAAGGTCGGCCTGCCCGAAGTCACCATCGGCGTATTGCCGGGCGGCGGCGGGACCCAGCGGCTGCCCCGGATCGTCGGGCCGAAAAAGGCGCTGGAGCTGATCACCACGGGCCGCCATATCCCGGCGCCGGAAGCCTGCGAACTGGGTATCCTGGATGCGGTCGTGGAAGACGACGACCTGCTATCCGCTGCCATCGCCTTCGCCGAAAAGATCGCCGATGTCCGCCCGCTGCCGCGCATCCGCGACCGCGACGAAAAACTGGCCGAAGCGAAGGCCAATCCGGGCATGTTCGACGCCGCACGCAAGACGGCGGAGCGCCGCCAGCGGGGCCAGATCGCGCCGCTGCAGGCGATCAAATGCGTCGAGGCCGCGGTGACCCTGCCCTTCGATGAAGGCCTGCAGCGGGAACGCGACCTGTTCGACGAGATATCCAATCTCGACCAGGGCAAGGCGATGCGCTACGCCTTCTTTGCCCAGCGCCAGGCCAACAAGATTCCCGATATCGGCAAGGATATCGCCGCGCGTGACGTCAACAGCGCCGCGGTCATCGGATCCGGTACGATGGGCGGCGGCATCGCCATGGTTTTCGCCGATGCGGGCATCCCGGTGAAACTGCTGGATATGAGCCAGGAGGCGCTGGATTACGGCATCGCCAAGATCACCGCCAATTACGAAACCAGCGTGAAGCGGGGCAGCATGCCGGCGGAAGACCTGCCGAAGCGCCTCGCGCTCATCGAGCCGGTGCTGGATTTCGATGCGATCAAGAACGTCGATATGGTCATCGAGGCCGTCTACGAGGAGATGAACGTCAAGAAGGCGGTCTTCGCCCGGCTGGACGAGGTCATGAAGCCCGATGCGGTGCTCGCAACCAATACCTCGACCCTGGATATCGACCAAATCGCCGGCGCGACCAAGCGGCCGGAATCGGTGATCGGCACCCATTTCTTCAGCCCGGCCAATGTCATGAAGCTGCTGGAAATCGTGCGCGGCAAGGCAACGGGCAAGGATATCGTCGCCACCTGCACGAAGCTGTCCCGGCAACTCGACAAAGTTGGCGTGGTCTGTGGCAATTGCGACGGGTTCCTCGCCAATCGCAGCCGCGGTCCCTTTGGCACGGAAATGAACATCCTGGTCGAGGAAGGCGCGACCCCGCAGCAGGTCGATCGGGTCATGGTCGAATTCGGCTACCCGATGGGGCCGTTCGCGGTCGCCGATCTCGCCGGGCTGGATATCAGCTACGCGGTCCGCAAATACCGCGCCTCGCTGAACCCGAACGGCTACCGCAAGCTGCCGATCCCGGACAAGCTGGTCGAAATGGGCCGCCACGGCCAGAAGACCCGCGCCGGCTGGTACCTTTACAAAGAAGGCGACCGGACCCCCTATCCCGACCCGCTGGTGACAGAGGTCATCGCCGGCGTCGTGAAGGACCTGGCCATCGAACAGCGCGAATTCACCGATGACGAAGTCCTGCAGCGGCTGCTGTTCGCCTCCGTCAACGAAGCGGCCAAGATCATCGAGGAAAGCATCGCCTACCGCGCCAGCGACGTAGACGTCATGTGGGTCAACGGCTTCGGCTTCCCGCGCTACAAGGGCGGGCTGATGTACTGGGCCGACGGCATCGGCGTGAAGAATATCCACGACACGATGCTGCAATGGCAGGACCGCTACGGCGACCGCTGGAAGCCGGCGAAACTCATCAGCGGCCTCGCAGCGGCGGGAAAGGGTTTTCTGGACGACTGAGCAAACCGCCAGGCCGCCAACCGGAAATCAATCCGCCGCCTGCGCCTGCTCCCAGATCCCGACCGCGCCGCTGGCACCCAGCGCGTCGATGGCGGAATCGTCGTAGCCGATGCCGCGCAGGACTTCCCGGCTGTGCTCGCCGATATAGGGCGAATGCGCCAGCGGATCGCCCTGCCGGGCGGGCGGCAGGCCCGGAATATTGGGGAAGGGGATGCGACCGACATCCGCATGGTCGAGCCATTGCACGGCGTTCACTGCCTTGACATGCGGGTCGTTGAAATAATCGCCGTAGTCATGCACCGGCGCGTTCAGCACGCCTCCGTCGTTCAGCGCCGCATGCAGTTCCGCCACGGTCAGCTTCTTGGCGCCTTCGCGCAGGATCACCATCAGTTCCGCTTCGTTCTCGAACCGGGCGGCCACGGTTGCATAGCGTGGGTCGGTTGCCAGGTCGTCGCGGCCGATCACCTTGCAGAAGGCGACGTAATGGGCGTCGCGCCGCCCGTTGATATTGATATAGCCGTCGCTGCATTCGAAGGTGCCGACCGGTACGCCGGACGGCAACACGGCGTCGCCTTCCAACTGGTACTCGACCATCTTGGCCGCCTGGAAGGCGCCGATGGCTTCCATCAGGCTGGTCGCGATCCGTTTTCCCTTGCCGGTCATGGCCTTGCGGTACAGCGCCGGGGCCACGGCCTGGAACGCGTACAGCCCGGTTGAAATGTCGATGGCCAGCAGCCCCACACGCGTCGGCATGCCCTCGGCATCGCGGGTGGCCGACATCAGCCCGGAATAGGCCTGCATGACCGAATCCGTCGCCGGCAGGTTCGCGTTCGGGCCTTCCTGGCCGAACCCGGTGATCGACAGGTAGACAACGGACGGGTTGCCCTTCGTGACGGTCGGGTAATCGAGCCCGAAGCGCGCCATCACGCCCGGCCGGTAGTTTTCCAGAATGACATCCGCCTCACTGGCGAGTTTCTTGGCGATGGCGAGCCCCTCGGCGCTCTTGAAGTCCAGCGCGATGCTCTTCTTGCCCCGGTTGAAGGGAATGCTGTGCGCGCAGTGCTGGCCGTGCTGCTTGCCGATGGCCCGGCCCCAGTCGCCCGCCAGCGGTTCCAGCTTCACCACCTCCGCGCCGTGCTGCGCCAGCAGCATGCCGCAATGCGGCCCCGCCACGCCCTGCGAGGCATCGAGAACCTTTACGCCACGGAACGCCAGATCGTCGTCACTCATCGGTCATCATATCCTTGTTGCTTTTCTGATTTGCGCCATTCGACCCAAACCGGGCCGCCGAATCCAGCGAAAAATTATTTCCGGGTCACGCCTTGCCATCCGCCTTCGGCTGGTGGCCGACGGAATCGGCGTATTTGGCCAGTTCGTCCTCGCCCATGAATTCGCGTTCCCAGGCCATCACCTGGTCGAATCCGGCGAATCCGTGGAAATCGCCGACCACCGGGTGCTGCTGGAACTGTTCGATGAAGCGGCGTTCCGCATCCGGCCCGTTATCGCGCAGATCGACGGCAAGGTCATAGACATGCTGGATCGTCGAGCGCAGCAGCGCACCGGGCGCGATGGCGACGGCGATCCCGAGTTCCTCCATTTCCGCCTGCGTGAAGCGCGGCGAGACGCCGGTCTGGTTGTACAGCACCGGCCCCTTGACCTCGTCGCAGATCCGTTTGACCTCGCCCACATCGACCGGCCCTTCGACAAAGGCCATGTCGGCCCCGGCAGCCAGATAGGCATTGGCGCGGCTGATCGCCTCGTCCAGCGTCCCGCCATGGGCGCCGCGCGCATCGGTCCGGGCGATCAGCAGGAAATCCGGGTCCAGTTCCTTTCGTGCATAGTCGGCGGCGCGGTACTTGCCGCAGGCTTCCTCGATCCCGATCACCTGCCGCCCGGCAACGTGGCCGCAGCGTTTCGGCGATACCTGGTCCTCGATATGAATGCCGGCGACGCCGGTCTGGATATATTCGCGCACGGTCCGGATCACGTTGATCGCATTGCCATAGCCGGTATCGGCATCGGCGATCACCGGCGCATCGGCGGCATTGGCGATATAGCGGGCGTTCATGTGCATTTCGGTCATCGTCGTCAGCCCGCAATCGGGCATGCCGAGCAGCGAGAGCGAGGTGCCGTAGCCGGTCATGTAGATCGCATCGAAACCGACCCTGTCGAGAATGCGGGCGCTGAGCGCGTTATAGCAGCCGGGCACGAACAGCGTGCCGCCCTGTTTCAACCGTTCGCGCAGCCGCGTTGTCTTTTTCATCGCCCGATTCCTTCTCCTGTAACCGTCTTGCGCCACTGTGCGATGGCGCTGCCGCCGGGGCAACAATACTCCGTGATTTCGCCTACCCGCCTGGCCGAATGCGCGTTACTGTTGAACCGGAGACAGATACCGAACCGCAGGAAGGGAAGGCATGAACAGGATCGAAACGCTGACCGTAAATGACAGCCCCATGGAGGTCTTCGTCTTCGAACCGGAAGGCAAGGGGCCGTTCCCGGGCATGGTCGTGGCGCAGCATATTCCCATCGGTCATACCGGGCTGGAGAACGACACGTTCACCCTGGATGTCGGCGAGCGGATGGCAGCGAACGGTTATGTCACAGCGATCCCGTTCATTTTCCACTGGTGGCCGAAGACAGAGGAGATGGCGGTCAAGCGCGCGGGGGTTCGCGACGACTGGACCATCGCGGACCTGAACGCGGCCTTTGATCTGCTGGCGGCACGGGAGGATGTGGATGCAACCCGCATCGGGTTGCTGGGCCATTGCTGGGGCGGCCGCGTTGCATGGGTTGGCGCCGCAACCAACCCCCGCTACCGGGCCATGACCATGCTGTATGGCGGGCGGGTCCGGTTGCCCATGGGCGGCATACCCGCCATCGAACTGGTGGACCGGATCAAATGCCCCGTGCTCGGCATTTTCGGCAATGAGGACCAGAGCCCCTCACCGGAAGACGTGGATGTCATGGAAGCGGCATTGGCCGGCGCCGGCGTCCCGCACACCTTCCATCGGTATGACGGCGCCGGTCACGGGTTCCAGGATTACAAGAACCCGGACCGGTACCACTGCTGTCCGGTTTAATTTTGTGGACTGGTGGCACAGTGTTGATTCTACTCGTGTTCAGACGTTGG
>JAQCHR010000121.1 GCA_027619655.1 Pseudomonadota bacterium | reverse complement strand
ATACGCCGAATGACGGCAACGTCTTCGGGTCTGTAATAACGCCGCCCACCGCCGCGCTTCAGCGGCTTTATCTGCGAAAATTTGGACTCCCAGAACCGCAGGACGTGTTGCGGAAGGTCCAGATCGCGCCCGACTTCGCTAATCGTCCGGAATGCAGCCGCAGACTTCGCACTAGATTTTTGGCTGTCCCGTTCCGTTCCGCCTGAATCCATATTCAGCTGCCGTCAGGTCCATTGCCTGCGTTCACGTTTACGCGGTTCTTCAACACATGGCTGGGCCGGAAAACCAGCACTTTCCGCGGCAGAATTGGCACTTCTTCACCCGTCTTCGGATTACGTCCGATCCGCCGCCCTTTCTGACGTACGGCAAAGCTGCCGAACGAGGAAATCTTCACCATTTCCCCCTTAGCCAGAGCATTTGAGACTTCTCCCAGGATCGATTCCACGAGATCGGCCGACTCATTGCGGGAAAGCCCGACTTCCTGATACACAGCCTCCGTCAACTGGGCTCGTGTAACTGTATTACCCGCCATATTATCCCCCTGTTCTTGCTTGTTTTTTTTATGGTATCGCTCATTGGCGGAATCGTCAATTCGAAACAATACGTAAAATGCGCCAATAATAGGGTTACAGCACTGTTACCAGCGAATCAGCGCAGCGCCCCAGGTAAATCCGCCGCCGAGGGCCGTAAGCGCCACGATATTGCCAGGCCGGAGGCGATTATCGTCCTGGGCTGCGGCAAGTGCCAGCGGGATCGTCGCGGCGGAAGTATTGGCCTGGGACTGAACCGTGATGACGACGCGGTTCTCATCGACACCCAGTCGACGGCGAATACTGTCGATGATCCGGATATTGGCCTGATGGGGAACCAGCCAGTCAATTTGATCCAGGGTCATGTCGTTCGCGGCGGCGGCTGTTTCGACCGCGGTTGCCATCAGGTTCACGGCATGCCGGTAAACTTCCTTGCCATCCATCCTGACATGCCCTGCCAGCCCGTTCCGCCCCGGGCCGCCATCGACATATAATGCGTTGTAATGGGCGCCGTCGGAAAACAGGTGTGTCGATAAGACACCGCGCGCATCGTCCGCCACTGGCGGTGCCGCCCGCAGGACCATCGCGCCGGCGCCGTCACCAAACAGCACACAGGTGCCCCGGTCTTCCCAGTCGAGAATGCGGCTGAACACTTCGGCCCCGATAACCAGCGCCGTCGTTGCCTGCCCCAGCTTGAGCATATTGTCGGCCACGGAGAGCGCATAGATAAAGCCGGAACATACCGCCTGGATATCGAAGGCCATCCCTCTCGTGACGCCCAGCGCCCCCTGAACCTTCGTTGCCGTCGCCGGGAATGTATTGTCCGGTGTCGTTGTGGCGAGGATAATCAGGTCGATTTCGTCGGTCGATACCCCCGAGCGGGCCAGAGCCTTCCGGCATGCCGCCAGTGCGAGGTCAGACGTGAGTTCGCCATCGGCAGCGATATGCCGCTGGCGGATACCCGTGCGCTGCTGGATCCATTCATCGGTCGTGTCGATCCGCGCCGAAAGATCGTCATTGGTTACGATCTTTGCCGGCAAATACGCACCGCAGCCGAGCACCACCGCCCGATTCAAGCCAAGAGATGCACTCATAGAAGGGCAGCAACCGCAGGCAACAGGCGCTGGGCGAAACGGCTTACGTCGCCGAAAATAACGTCAGGGGTTTCTATAACTTCGCCGCCTCCCGCGGTTGCGAGGTCTCAGCGATTCCCAGACTCGCAAAATCATGTTTCATCTTCTCGATGAAACCGTGCAGCGCCATGTCGATGCCGACGCCAATCGCATTGGCGAAACCCAGGGCATCTGTCCCGCCATGGCTCTTGACGACGATGCCGTTCAATCCCAGCAGCATGGCGCCATTATACTCACGCGGATCAATCCTTTCCCGCAGCTTCGCAATCGAGCGGCGGACGAAGAAATAGCCGATTTTCGAAAAAATATTTTCCCGGAAAGCTTCGCGCAGAAAGCCGGCATAGAGCTTTAAGATGCCTTCGGCGGTCTTCAACGCCACGTTCCCGGTAAATCCGTCCGTCACGACAACATCTACCGTACCGGCCGCGATATCGGTTCCCTCGATGAACCCCTTGAACTCGATCGGCAGGTCGGTCGCGCGCAGGATTGCCGCCGCTTCGCGAACCTCCTCGACTCCCTTGAGATCTTCGACGCCAACATTGACCAGGCCGATCGTGGGACGCTCCAGTCCCATGACCGTGCGGGCAAAAACCTCGCCCATCACCGCAAACTGCGACAGGTTCTTGGCATTACAGCGGACATTCGCGCCCAGATCCAGCATCGCCGTTACGCCACGCGCTGTCGGAAAGAAGCCGCAGATCGCAGGGCGGTCGATACCCGGCAGCATTTTCAGGACGAACCTGGCAATCACCATGAGCGCGCCCGTATTACCGGCCGATATCACGGCATTGGCTTCGCCGCTGCTCACGGCGTCGATTGCCATCCACATGCTGGAGTCGCGCCCGGTCCGCAGGGCGGCCGAAGGCTTGTCTCCGCTGCGGATGATTCCGTCCGTATGTCGCAGGGTGGTCACCTTCGACAATTCGGGATAACGCGCCAGCAACGGGCTGATCTGCGCCTCGTCGCCGAACATCAGGAACCGGACAGTCGGGTGACGCTCCCGCGCGATTTCGGCTCCGCGCACGACGATTTGCGGGGCACGGTCTCCCCCCATTGCGTCGAGCGCGATAACCAATTGCGACGTCAAAATCCAGTGCCCCCCTTCGATCAGACCTGCGGCATCAGTAGGACGAAGCTTCGACGACCTCTTTTCCGCCATACTGGCCGCATGCCGAACAGACATGATGTGGCCGTTTCAACTCGCCACAATTGCTGCATTCGACCGAAACCGACGTCTTCAACGCATCATGCGAACGACGCATGTTCCGGCGTGACTTGGATACTTTTCTTTTTGGAACCGCCATGATTCTACTCTTTCAATACCAGAAGGGCTAAAATTGCCCGGATACATAAACAGAATTACCCCTTACAGCAAGCCTGCACTAAGCCTCATCTTTCCGCCGCGACAACAATGCTTCAAATGGCCGATACACTGCCGTTTCAGCATCCTCGCCTTCTGCCGCACCACAGTCTAGCACAACATCGGGCGCCCTGGGGTAGGGATCGATGGCAATCCCCAGGCATTGGGCCAGCCATTCGCCCACTTCGATGGCATTGCCGTGAAAGGGCTCCGGCGGGTCCTCTTCGTCTGGATCGAACTCGACTGCCGCATCGAGTTTTTCTTCCGGCCCGAATTTAACCGCCACCGATTCTTCAACATGCGCCGGCACCTGTTCATCCGTGACCACGCAATTTTGCACGATATCCGCGACATATGCGCCTTCCACCTGGACCAGAGGCGACCCGTGAATGCGGCGCACGACAAGATCGGCCGTAAAGCAGTCGATCGACACCAGATCGAAACGGCGCGCCAGCGCCGCCCTCGGCGCCGCCGCTACAGTCAGCGCCAGGCGTTTTTCCGCGATGCCGATCGTGTCCAGCGGCAACAGATAGGAATATTCCAGCGGCATGTCCGATTGCGGGTTCATCTATTTTTCTCCGGGCAGCAAGGCGAACGTCACATGGCCTTCCATCAGGCTGCCCAGCGGCTGTCCCTGAAGCGCCTGAACGGACGCCGTCATATAGCTGGCCACGGCGTGGAGCACCGCCGCATCGGGCTGCGCACTGTCGCCGAACAGATTCCGGCCCAGTGTCTCGGCAAGCTGCGAATCGCCGTCCTCCAGGGCTTTGGTATAGGCAGCGGAGCGGCCATAGAATCCTTCCGCCAGCTTGCGCACCTTCTTCCCCACGCTCAGGTCGCCGACCCCCATCTCCCGAAGGTTCCGATCCATATCGTCAAAGATCGCGCCGCTGTATTTCCGGGCAAATGACGTTGATGCCGCGTCGTCCTTCAGCCGGTTCAACACAAGAAAGCAATGCAGGGCAATCGCATCAAAGCGTCCCAGCGGCGTATCGGGTACGCCCCATGCCTCATAGAACACGGGTTTCCGCGCCTGATTCACCGTCGCCTGGTACAGGCGGTATGCGGCCATATCAACGGCGGAAACACGGAACAGCTTTGAAAACGACAAATCCATCGGGTGACTATACTCCGCGCCGCCGCAATACGTTGACACTTTCCAGACCCGGTGCAATTTTGACCCCGGTTCCTGTCCGCAGAATTTTACTAGGCCTGTAAATCATGGTTATCCGCAAAGCTGGAGTCAAAGCCCTCATCGCCCTGGTGCTTGCCACGACGGCCTTGTCTGCCTGCGCGCCGCGCGTCGCCGTCCGGGGAAACCTTCCCCGCGAGGAGCAACTCGCTAAAATCGTGGTCGGCGAGCAAAAGCGTGAGGATGTCATTGAGATCCTTGGGTCGCCCTCCACTTTGGGCGTCTTCGATGACAAGATCTGGTATTATATCAGCCGGAGAACCGAGAAACTTGCCTTTTTCGATGAGGAAATTGTCGATCAGCAGGTGGTCGCCATTTACTTCGACGACAAGAATACGGTCCAGGCGATCCAGAAATACGACAGGGACGATTTGCGCGACATCGGCATGGTCGAACGGGAAACGCCGACCTCCGGCAATGAACTTTCCGTTCTCGAACAACTGCTGGGCAATCTGGGGCGATTCGGCAAAACTCCGTCCCAATAAAGATGCGTAACGACGGGACCGCCACCGGCGGCCCCGTCAGTCTCGCCGTATCTCAGTGCGCAAGCATCGAGAGCAGCAGCAACGCCACGATATTGGTAATCTTGATCATCGGGTTTACTGCCGGGCCGGCCGTATCCTTGTAGGGATCGCCGACCGTATCGCCCGTCACCGCGGCATGGTGGGCGTCGGAGCCCTTGCCGCCGTGATTGCCGTCCTCGATATACTTCTTGGCATTGTCCCAGGCGCCGCCGCCGGCAGTCATCGAAATTGCCAGGAACAGGCCGGTCACGATCACGCCAAGCAGCATCGCGCCCAGCGACGAGAACGCCGCAGACTTGCCGGCGATCAGCAGGACAACGCCGAATACCACGAGCGGCGCCAGAACCGGCAGCAGCGACGGAATGATCATTTCCTTGATCGCCGCCTTGGTCAGCAGATCGACGCAGGTGCCGTATTCCGGCTTGCCCGTGCCTTCCATGATCCCCGGAATTTCCCGGAACTGGCGACGCACTTCGATCACGACCGATCCGGCCGCACGGCCGACAGCCATCATGCCCATCGCCCCGAACAGGTAGGGCAGCATGCCACCGAGGAACAGGCCGACCACCACGAAGGGATTGGACAGCGAGAAGTCCAGTACGACGCCCGCGAAATACGGAAAATCCGCCGCATTGGCGATGAAGTACTGCAGGTCCTGGGTATAGGCCGCGAACAGCACCAACGCGCCCAGGCCGGCGGAACCGATCGCGTAACCTTTCGTCACCGCCTTGGTGGTGTTCCCGACGGCGTCGAGGGCATCGGTCGTCTTGCGGACGTCCTCTTCCATTTCCGCCATCTCGGCGATGCCGCCGGCATTATCCGTCACCGGACCGTAGGCATCGAGCGCCACGACCATGCCGGCGAGTGCGAGCATGGCCGTCACCGCGATGGCGATGCCGACAAGGCCGGCCTGCAGATAGGTGACGACGATCGCCGCACAGATGATCAGTGCCGGAACCGCGGTTGCTTCCATGGAAATGGCCAGGCCCTGGATGACGTTCGTGCCATGGCCGGTTTCAGACGCTTTCGCGATTGCCCGCACCGGGCGGAACTCGGTCGACGTATAGTACTCGGTGACCCAGATGATCAGCCCCGTCACGACCAGGCCGGTAAGGCCGCAGATAAACAGGCTCATGCCGGTGAACGAGGCGCCAAGGACGTTGAACACGGTATCCATGCCCAGCACATAGCTCGTGACCGGGTACAGGGCGATCGCGGACAGAACCGCGCAGACGATGAAGCCCTTGTAAAGCGCCCCCATGATGTTCTGGCTGGCGCCCAGTTTCACGAAGAAGGTCGAAATCACCGAGGTTACGATGCAGACACCGCCGATCATCAGCGGATACAACAGGAATGCTTCCTGCTGTTCGCCGACAAAGAAGAGCAGCCCCAGGACCATCGTGGCCACCATCGAAACGATGTAAGTCTCGAACAGGTCGGCCGCCATGCCGGCGCAGTCGCCCACGTTGTCGCCGACGTTATCGGCGATCACCGCGGGATTGCGGGGATCGTCTTCGGGAATGCCCGCCTCGACCTTGCCGACCAGGTCAGCACCGACATCCGCACCCTTGGTGAAGATACCGCCGCCAAGACGGGCAAAGATCGAAATCAGCGATGCACCGAAGCCGAGCGCGACAAGCGGACCAACCAGGTCACGCCCGCCAACACCAAGGGTCAGCAGCAGCTTGTAGAAACAGGCGATACCCAGCAGCGCCAGACCGGCGACCAGCATGCCCGTGACCGCGCCGGACTTGAACGCAAGGTCCAGCCCCGTCGCCAGCCCCTGCCGGGCGCCCTCCGCCGTGCGCACATTGGCGCGCACGGAAATGTGCATGCCGATATACCCAGCGGCGCCGGAAAGCACGGAACCGATGATGAAACCGACTGCCGAATGCATGCCCAGCAGCAGCCAGACAAGAACGGCGATAATCACGCCGACAATCCCGATTGTCGTGTATTGCCGGTTCAGGTAAGCGGCGGCGCCTTCCTGAATTGCCGCAGCAATTTGCTGCATACGGGCGTTACCCGCACTGGCATTAAGTACCGCATTGCCTGCATAGGCCCCATAGAGCAGCGCGAATACGCCGCAGCCGATGACGGTCCAGAGCATATCGTCCCATTCCTATTCTTGTTTGAAGATGATCCACACCCACCGGAAACGATCAGGAACCGCAGTCCCGAATCAGGTCCGGCCCAAAAAACCGGGCGGAACATGCCAGAACGCCCTTTGAAAGGCAACTGACGATACGAAGTCGGAAAAATGCCAAAAAAACCGGCAGCCCGACGATTACGCCGCTTCAGGCGGCGATCCGGGCCCGCCCCTGCCAGAGCCGCAGCCAGATTGTCGCCAGAAGAACGAGCGTCATGGGCCCCAGCATCGCAAAATTTATCCACGCCCAGCCCGAATAATGCAGGATCTGACCGGAGGAAAAGCTGGCGCCGGCAACCGCGGAGAAAACCAGAAAATCGTTGAGCGCCTGTACCTTGGCGCGCTCCGCCGGCGTGTAGCATTCGGTCAGCAGCGTCGAACCGCCGACAAACATGCAATTCCAGCCCAGCCCGATCAGGACCAGTCCCGCCCAGAACTGCAGCAATCCATTGCCTGTCGTGCTGACCAGCACCGCCGCCGACATCAGCACGATTCCGAAGGTAATGATGTTCAGGACGCCAAAACGGCTGATCAGGTGACCGGTGAAAAAGCTCGGCACGAACATGCCCAGAATATGCCATTCGATCACGAAGGCGGTGTCCGCAAAACTCAGCCCGTCATGCACCATGGCCAGCGGCGTCGCGGTCATCGCCAGCACCATGATGGCGTATCCGAACATGGCGGACATCGCGGCAACGATGAACGCGGGCTGCGCCGCGATCTGTTTCAGCGGCCGTCCGGAATCCTGCCGTTCCGCAGCGGTCAGGGGCGGAATATCGAGGAACTGCAGCACGCATATCGCGCAGAGGATCAGCACCGCGACGCAGGCGTAGTTGCCGGCATACCGGACCGGGTCGAACAATCCGACGCTCGCCTTGGCCAGTTCGGGTCCGACAATGGCGGCGATGACGCCGCCCGCCAGCACGAAGGATATCGCCCGGCTGCGATAGGCCACGGTCGCCGTATCCGCGGCGGCGAACCGGTAATACTGCCAAAACGCATTGTGAACGCCCAGCACGGCGGAGGCGCAGACAAAGCCCGTGAAGCTCTCGTAATAAATCGCCAGCGCCGCGGCGGTCGTACCGGCGAAACCGATGCATTGTCCGGTCGTGAATCCGGCCCGCCTGCCGATTCGCCGCATCAGCAGCGATGCCGGGATGGTACTGCTCATCGTCGCCAGAAACTGGCAGGCGACGGGCAGCGTCGCCAGGCTCTTGTCCTCGGCGAGCATGAACCCCACCAGCGCCGCGACAGTCGCGACGAGCGACGAACCGCTCATCGCCAACGCCTGGCACGATGCGAGCAGCAGGACATTTCGACGGGTCGGATCGCGGCGGGTAGCGGCCAATTCGGTCATCCGGATTACATGATGAAAAACTAAGGCACAGGGAAGCGCGGGTGACGCCGTATCGTGGCCCCTGTCAGCCCGCGACGGGCGTCATATCACGGCAAACCAATACGAATCAAACCGCGACGGGGCGCCGCTATTTTGCGCCACCCTGTTCAAACACGCTTTGAATCAATACGTCGACCACCCGGTCCTTGCCAATGGCGCTGGCGCTGGCTTCGATCAGGCGGCTTTTGATGGCCTTGACCCTGACGCCGTCATCGAGCGACGGCAGGTTGGCGTAATACTGGCTCAACGCGTCGATGAAGACATCGCGCAGCTTCGGTTTATTGTTTTCCGCCAGCGCCTGCGATTCCACATCGCGCAACTCCAGGGTAATGTTCAGCGAGACGTATTTCTTGACGCCCCCTTGCCGGATGACATGCATGGTCAGGGGCTCCATGACCACAAAGAAGGGGTCGGGCGGCATGACCACCACTTCCTCGACCTTGGCATCCACATCGCGGAACAGGAAGTA
>JAQCHR010000120.1 GCA_027619655.1 Pseudomonadota bacterium | reverse complement strand
AAAGCTGCAGGATGCCCGGGCCGGACAGCCCGCGATGGGTGAACAGCATGGCCTCGCGAAAGGTGGCGTTTCCGCCGGCAGCAACACAATCGAGCGCGACGCCGCTGAGCGGGCGCATGAACTCCAGGTCGTCGCCGGCAAAGGTCAGCGGCACCAGCCCGGGGCGGATATCCGACAGCGGCAGGCCGAATTTCCGCGCCATGTCATGCGCGAAGCCGGTGGCGCCCATCCTGGGGATCGACAGCCCGCCGCTGGCCAGCACGACCGAACCGGCCGTGATCCCGCCATGATCGGTGTCCACCGTGAAAGAGTCGCCGCGACCGATATCGGTGATCCGGTGGCCGAGCCGGATATCGACCCCGGCGGCGTCGCATTCCGCCAGCAGCATCGCGACCACGGCCCGGGCCGATCCGTCGCAGAACAGCTGGCCGAGGGCTTTCTCGTGCCAGGCGATGCCGTGCCGGTCGATCAGTTCGATGAAGTCGTACTGCGTATAGCGGGCGAGCGCCGATTTGCAGAAATGCGGATTGCCCGACAGGAAGTTTTCCGGCGCGCAGTACAGGTTGGTGAAATTGCAGCGCCCGCCGCCGGAGATCAGGATCTTCTTGCCCGCCTGCTCGGCATGATCCAGCAGCAGGACCCGTCGACCGCGCGCACCGGCTGTCAGCGCGCACATCAGCCCCGCCGCGCCGGCCCCGATGATGATGGCGTCAAACTGTGTGGGGCCGTGCGGGTGCATGATGTTCCGGATCGTTTGAGCTTCTGCGCATGCCATAGCGCCATTTGGCCGGAACCGCCAGCCGGCGATGAAATTTCCGGGGTGTTGGTGCTGCCTGTATGGGGCGCTATAGTTGGGTCAAATTCGCACAAACTGGGGGGATAGGGTCATGGACCTGCAGCTAAAGGGTAAGTCTGTCGTCGTAACGGGCGGTAACCGGGGGATCGGGCGGGGCATCGCGCTCGCCTTCGCCGCCGAAGGGGCCAATGTATCCATCGTTGGCCGGGATACGCAGGCGCTGGCCAAGGTGAAGGGCGAGATCGAGGCGCTGGGCGTGAAGGCGAATACCGTTGCCGCCGACCTGTTCACCGCGGAAGGGTGCAGCAGGGCCGTGGACGAATCGGCGGCGGCGTTCGGCGGCGTCGACATCCTGGTGAACAATGCCTCGACCTCGGTCAGCGGCACGCTCGAAACCCTCACCGACGCCCAGCTCATGGAGCGGCTGGAAGGCAAGACGCTGGCCTATATGCGCTGCAGCCGCGCGGTGCTGACCTGGCTGCGCAAGGCCGGCGGCGGCCGCGTCATCTGCATCGGCGGTTCGGCGGCGCGCGCGGCGGGCAAGGTCTCGCTGCCCAGTGGATTAGGCAATTCTTCGATCACCGCCTTCGTGAAGCATTTCAGCAACGATGTCGCGCCGGAAAACATCACGGTCAATGTGGTGCACCCGCCCTTCACCAAGACCGACCGGTATCCCGGCCGGCTGGAAGCGCGTGCCAAGCAGCTCGGTGTCAGCCTGGCGGAAGCCGAAGCGACCTTTGTCGCCGATTTTCCCATCGGCCGGATCGTCGAGCCGAGCGATATCGCACCGATGATTCTGTTTCTCGCCTCGCCGCAGGCTTCCGCCGTGACCGGCCAGGCCATCGGCGTCGATGGCGGGTCCGTCCCCGGCATCTACTACTGAGCGGAGCTGGCAGCATGACAACATTTCTGCTGATCCACGGCGCCTATCAGGGCGGTTGGATATGGAAGCCCGTGGCGACGCGGCTGCGCGCCGCGGGCCATCTCGTCTTCGCGCCGTCGCTGGACGGCTGCGGCGAACGCGCCGACCAGGTTCGCGCCGGCATCACGGTCGAATCGCAGGCCGAGGAACTGGCGAAATTCCTGTATTACGAGGACCTGGAGGATGTCGTGCTGGTCGGCGCCTCCGCCGGCGGCATGATCATGGCCAAACTCGCCGAACTGGCGCGGGACCGGATCAGTCGGCTGGTCTTCGCCGATGCGCTGGCGCTGTTCGACGGCGAAAAAATCCGCGATATCGTGACCCGCCCCGCGTCGATCAATACCGACCTCGCGCTCGGTCCCACCCGCGAGGATGCGGGTGGCCGGCTGCTCAAGTCGCTTGATCCCGAAATCGGCAACTGGGCGCTGGACCGGATCACGCTGCACCCGATTCTTGTCTTCACCCAGCCAGTCAAGCTGCCGAAATTCTGGGATCAGGAATGGGACGCCGATGTCATCTGGTGTCCGCAGGCGGAAAACCCGGGCGAGGCGCATCAGCGCCGCGCGGCGGACCGGCTGAAGGCGCGCTGGCATGTCATCGACACCGGCCATTACCCGATGCTCAGCACCCCGGACGAACTGACCCGCATCATCCTTGGCAATTAGGACCGGATCATGAAAATCACCATCTTTGGCGCCGGCGCGATCGGCGGTCACCTGGGCGCGCTGCTCAGCAGGAACGAAGTCGATGTCAGCCTTATCGCGCGCGGCGCGCATCTGGAAGCCATGCGCGACAAGGGCCTGAAACTGACCATGCAGGGCGAGTCGTTCGTCACCCGCCCCCGGGTCACGGACGACCCGTCGACTCTGGGCCCGCAGGATTACGTCGTCGTATCGCTGAAATCGCACCAGGCGCCGGGCGTGGTGGATGCGATGCAGCCGATGCTCGGCCCCGATACGACCGTGGTGACGGCGATGAACGGCGTGCCCTGGTGGTATTTCTACAAGCTGGCCGGCGCCCACGAGGATTACCAGATCAAGGCGGTCGATCCGGACGGCAAGCAGTGGAACGGGATCGGGCCGCAGCGCACCATCGGCTGCATCACCTACGTCGCCAGCGAGGTCACCGCACCCGGTGAAATCGAATTCGGCGGCCAGATGCGCTATTACATCGGCGAACCGGACAACTCTGAATCCGAACGGGCGAAGCGCTTCCAGGCGGTGGTGGACAAGACCGCCATCGACGCCCAGCTGCGCACCGACCTGCGGCGCGATATCTGGGTCAAGATCATGGGCAATGCCGCCTATAATCCGATCAGCGCGCTGACCATGGGCACGATGGGCGACATGGTCAACGATCCCCTGGTGGAGGATATCCTGCGCAAGGTCATGGCGGAGGTTGTCGCGGTCGGCCGGGGGCTGGGCGCGGAGCCCAACGCATCCATCGAGGAACGTATCGTGGGGACGCGGCACGGCGCCGCCAGCCACAAATCGTCCATGCTGCAGGATCTGGAGCGCGGCCGCCTGATGGAAATCAACCCCATCGTCGGCGCGGTTTCCGAAGTCGGCAAGCTGGCCGGAGTCGCCACGCCGACCATCGATACGGTGCTGGCGCTGGTCAGGCTGCGGGCCAAACTGGCGGGCCTGCTGCCCGAATAGCCGGCGGGGCGATCAGTCTTCCGGTTTGGCGGTTGTCCGGCGCGGCGGCAGCAGCAATGCCAGGCCGACGATCAGGGCGGGCACGGCGCAGATGAAAAAGCCGATGCGGTAGCTGCCGGTCAGGCTGAGCAGCAGCGAATAGACCAGCGGCATGATCAGCGCGCCGAGCTGCCCGAAGGACAGCATGCCGCCCGTGACGGAAGCCGCAGACCCCCGGGGCGCGAGGCGCACTGCCTCCGCCAGCAGGACGCCATGCCAGGAAAACACGGTCGCGGTGACGCCGGATGCGATCCCCGTCAGCATCAGGACCGGCCAGCCCGCCTCAAACAGCCCGGTCGCCGCGACCGTCACGGCCATGCCGATGGACAGGATGGCCATCAGCACCCGGGGCGAGACATACCCGCTGCTCAGCCAGCCCCAGAAGATACGGCCCGGCACGGCGACGGCGGTCGCTATGGAGAAAATCACCCCTGCGGCGGCCAGCGTGTGGCCCAGATGGACCAGGTAGACGACGAAGAAAGTCGTGAACATCTGCTGCAGCCCGTTGAAGATGAAACAGGCGAAGGACAGGTTGCGGATTTCCGTAATGCCGATCGCCAGCATGATGGTGCCCTTGAAGTCTGAAATCCGGAACTTGCGGGTCATGTCCTTGTCGCTGTCGAATTCCTTGTGCAGCGGCTCCAGCATGACGGCGAACACGACGCAGGAGGCGGCAATGACCAGCAGCGCGCCGCGCCAGCCGACCCAGTCGCTCAGGAACGGGCCGATCAACCCGCCGATCAGCATCCCGGCGGGCACGGCGGTCTGTTTGATCGAAAACACCAGCGGCGCATATTTCGGCGGCGAATAGCGCCCCAGCAGATGCGAACTCGCCGGGGTCGACAGGGCGAATCCGGCGCCGATGATGGCAGACAATACGAACATCGCCAGGTGGCCATGGACCGCGATTGCCATGCCGGCAGCGAGTGAGACCAGCGCGAACTGGCTGATTCGCAGCGAACCGTAGCGCAGGATGAAACTGCCGCAGCCGGTCTGGACGATCAGGGCCGCGGCGGCGGAAATGGCGAAATAGATGCCCAGCAGGGCGGGGTCGAGTTGCAGGTCCAGGAAGATCGCCGGGGCGATGATCGCGGGCACAACCTTGCCCAGCGCAGTAAAGGTCTGTTGCACAAACATCGACCCGAGCGCGAGCAGTAGCCACTTCACCGATTGTATCCCATGATAATGCGTGCTGGTTACTTTTACCCGGTGCGCCGTACCGGCGTGGGCCCTAAGATTGCGCAGGATAACGTCCTAAGCCTAATTCCGTATTAACCGCTTCGGAAGCCTCTTTTTTTGCATGGCTCCATCCCGCATGCGCTAAATTGGCGCCGATGCCACATCCTGACGAAAGATCCCCGCCGTGAACGATATCTTTTCCGCCGAAGAACTCCTCGCCTTTGCCGAACGCAGCTATCGCGCCCTGGATGTTCCCGAAGAATCCGCAAAGCTGCTGGCGGATACGCTGGTGCAGGCCGATTTGTGGGGACACCAGTCGCATGGCGTCATGCGGACCTTCTGGTATGGCGACCGTTTCGTCACCGGCGCGATGAAACGCGATGTGGCGCCCGAATGGGCGATGGATGCGGGCGCGCTGGCGGTGCTGGACGGCCGGGACGGGATCGGCCAGGTGATCACGAAACTGGCGATGCAGGACGCGATCCGGCGGGCGAAAGTCCACGGCATCGGCGCGGTATCGGTGCGCAATTCCGGCCATTTCGGCACCGCGATGTATTTCACGCGCATGGCGGCGGCGGAGGGCTGCATCGGGTTCCTGTCGACCAATGCCAGCCCGGCGATGGCGCCCTGGGGCGGCCGGGAAAAGACGGTGGGCAACAATCCCTGGTCGATTGCCGCCCCCGGCGGCCGATATGCGCCCATGGTGCTGGATATCGCGAATACGGCGGTGGCACGCGGCAAGCTCTACCTCGCCCGGCAGCGCAGCGAACCGATTCCCGAAACATGGGCGATGGACCTGGACGGTAACCCGACCACCGATCCCGTTGCCGGGATCGCCGGGACCATCCTGCCGATGGCGGGGCACAAGGGCTATGCGATCTCCGCCATGATGGATGTGCTGTCCGGCGTGCTCAGCGGCAGCGGCTTCGGTCCGCAGGTCAACGGCCCCTACCAGGCGGAAGAGCGCAGCAATGTCGGCCATCTGGCGATGGTGATCGATATCGCCAAATGCCGGCCGCTGGCCGAATTCAACGCCGATATGGAAAAAATGATCGAGGGGCTGAAGGCCACGCCCCGCGCCGAAGGGGTGGATGAAATATACTACCCGGGCGAACTGGAAACGCGGGCCGACGTGGAAAATCGCAGGAACGGCGTGCGCCTGCCGCAGGATACCCTGGTCGATCTGAACAGGAACGCTGCAAAGCACGGCATTGCCCCGCTAGGCTAATGGCTTCGCGAAACTGAGCTCGTGGCCGTCCGGGTCCTTCACGTGGAAATAGCGCTCACCCCAGGGGGCGTCGGCGGGCGGGGCTTCAGTGGCATATCCCGCCTTTAGAACGCGTTCGTACATCGCGTCCACATCATCGACATGGATGATCGTCCGGCCCCAGAGCGGCAGCGGACCCATGGCGGGTTCCGTCGCGGCGATCAGGTTCAGCCAGGTCGGCCCCACCGGAAAGCTGGTGAAACCGTCGCTGGCGCCCTCCCGGGCCGTAAAGCCCAGGCTTTCATAAAAGCGGACCGAGCGCGCCATGTCCTGCGTGACGAGGGTGATGGCGCTGATGATCCGGAACATGGCGAAGCCTCCTTTTCGTTTTACGTGAAACTTCCGCTAAGCTTACGGCAAACGGGGATGGGGAGGGATGATTTTGCGCGGACGACATGTATTCATGGACAGTCTCGTCGCCCATGGCGTCGAGAAGATCTTCGGCAATCCGGGAACGACCGAAAGCCCGCTGATCGACAGCCTGGCCGATTACCCGCAGCTGCAATACATCACCGCCCTGCATGAAGGGGTCGCGGTCGGCGCCGCCAGCCACTACGCCCAGGCCAGCGGCAAGACGGCGGCGGTCAGCCTGCATGCGGCGCCCGGCCTCGGCAACGGCATCGGCATGATGTATGGCGCGCTGAAGGCGAACTCGCCGATCATCGTCACCGCCGGCCAGCAGGATACGCGCATGCGGCTGGGCGAGCCGGCGCTGGGGCATGATCTCGTCGCCATGGCGGCGCCGGTCACGAAGTGGAGCGTACAGCCGGAAAGCGCGGACGAGATCGCGCATATCATGCGGCGCGCCTGGAAGATCGCCAATGACGCCCCGGCCGGGCCGGTTTTCATCGGCTTGCCGATTGACGTGCTGGAACAGGAAACGGATGTCGCCGCCACCGCGCCCTCGCGGCTCTTCGCCAATACACGACCGGACCCGGAAGGCATCGCCGCCATTGCCGCGATGCTGGCAAAAACGCGCAGGCCGGTCATTATTGCGGGCGACGATGTCGGGCGGTCGCGAGCGCAGGATGAACTGGTTGCCCTGGCGGAAGCCATCGGCGCGGAGGTCTGGCACGAACTGCTGCATATGCACGCGCCGCTGCCCGGCCGGCACGCCAGCGCAAGGGGGCCGCTGCCGGCGGATGCGGCGGGAATCCGCAAGGCGCTGGCGGATGCGGACGCGGTGCTGCTGGTCGGCGGCGTGTTCTTCGAAGACGTCTGGTACGCCGCCGGTTCGCCCTTTCCCGATGCTGCCCTTGTCGCGCAGGTCGAGGAAAGCCCGGTGCTGCTGGCGCACAAGCAGGCCATTGATATCGGCCTCATCGGGCATCTGCCGGTGGCGCTGGCGATGCTGCGGGACGCTGTCGGCGAAATCCCTGAAGCGGCCGACCGAAATGCGCAGCTGCGCGCTCGCAAGGATGCGGATAACGCGGCGCAGCGGGACCGCGCCGCGCGTGGTTGGGACCGGCGGCCTGCATCGATGGCCCGCGTCATGGCCGAAATCGCCCAGGTCATGCCGCCCGATATCATCGTCGTGGACGAATCCATTACCGCCAGCATTGATCTGGCCCGCAGCCTGCCGATCTCGGGAACCGGCGGCTATTACGGCGCGCGCGGCGGCGGCATCGGGCAGGGGCTTGCGGGGGCGCTCGGCGTCAAGATCGCGCAGCCGGACCGGCCGGTGCTGGCGATTTCGGGTGACGGCTCGGCGATGTACAGCATCCAGTCGCTCTGGACCGCGGCGCATCACGACCTGCACATCGTCTATGTCATCCTCGCCAACCGCGAATACCGCGTGCTGAAACACAATCTGGATTTCTACCGCCAGCGGTTCGAGGCAGGCTCGAACCACCCCTATGCCGCGATGGATCTGAACGGGCCGGCGCTGGATTTCGTCCATCTGGCGCAGGGGATGGGCGTTTCCGCTGTAAGGGTCGAGGACCCCGACGCATTGGGGGACGCTCTGCGGCGTGCCTTTGACAGCGGAAAGCCATACCTGATTGAACTGGCAGTCGAAGGGAAACCCTGACCAGTCAGGCGAACTTTAGCCCCGCCCACGACCGTTTCGTAACGCGTGAAAAATAAAGACAATCAGTCACACGAGGAGACAGAACAATGGATCGGAAGGAACTGCTCGAGCGCGGGCGCAACGTAAAAGCTGAACTTGGCTTGAAGCGGGACGGCGCGCCGGAGATCATACCGGGTTTTGACGATTTCATTGCGGAAGCAAGCTTCGGCAATGTTTGGGACCGGCCCCATTTGAACCGGGAAGACCGCATGATCTGCACGCTTGGCATTCTGGGCTTCCTGCCCCAGCCAGCAGCCCTGGAACAGATGGTTGGGGCGGCGCTGGATATCGGGCTCGAACCCCGCACAATCCTGGAAACCTTCATGCATTCCGGTCTTTATGCCGGCTATATAACGACCGAAAGTGCAGCGGTTATTGCAAAGAAGGTATTCGATGCGCGCGGACTAACAATATCCCAAGACCCGGTGGCGAGTGCCACGAACGAAGAGCTCGACAGGCGTGGCATTGAACTGATGCAGAAACTGCACGGCCCGCGTGCGGAGAAAGGGTATGGCGCGGGCGACAACCCGATCACCAGCAAGCTCTATAATAATGCGATCCGCTATGGCTATGGCGAGCTGTGGTTTCGGCCGGGACTTGACCATCGTCAACGCATGCTGGTTGCGATTGCATCATTTACGAGCATCCCATTGGAGAGCCAGCTAAGGAAATGGTCACCGTCAGCGATGAACATCGGATTAACCGAGGATCAGGTTATCGAGGCTGTTATCCAAACCGCGCCTTACACCGGCTTCCCGCGTGCGTTAAACGCGCTGGTGATCTTGACGGAAGTGCTCGGCTAAACACCTGGTGCATGGGCACGTCAACGCCTGTACTTCTCCC
>JAQCHR010000119.1 GCA_027619655.1 Pseudomonadota bacterium | reverse complement strand
TCGGTAGCGGAACCGGGGCCTTGCCGGCGGGCCCGCAAACAACCTCAGTTCTCCCTTTCCCGGGTAAAGTGGAATCACATGCATTTCCTTCGAATCTTGCTGCTGCTTGCGGCGACGGTTACCCCGGCCATTGCGGCATCCGACGCCAAGTCCTTCGGTGCGTGGCGAGTGACATGCGACGGCCAGACAACAGACGGCATGGCGCTCTGCGCCGCCTCACAAACCGTCGCGTGAGATCCCGAGGGCCGCAAGGTCGTCCTCGGCGTCATCGTGGAACGCATCGTCGACGGGCAGATCCGGCCGCGCATCACCTTCCGCATGTCGAGCAAGGCATTCGTTGCCGCGGGAGTCGGCATCAAGATTGATGAAGACCCGCCGGCGCGGCTGCCGATCGGCGCCTGCGACAACGCCATTTGCGAAGCGCGCGGCTGGCTTAACGAGGCCATGACCGAACAATTGCGCAAAGGGCGGCTATTGCGGTTTGCCTATTTCGTCGATGCCAAGAACCAGATCACCTTTCCCGTCTCGCTGGATGGGCTGGCCGAGGCGCTGGACTATATGGCCGCGAACCACAGCAGCCGGCGCTGATCACCCGGCAGCCGTTTTGCCGCCAGGCCGGCGATCAGTATTCAATCCGGTACACCCGCGCCGCCGTATCGTGGAACAGCTTCGCCTTCTCACCGGCGGAACAGCCTGCGGCGATGCGCTTGAAGGCGTTCCACAGCACAGGGTAGCTGACGCTGACCTTGTCGACCGGAAAATTTGATTCGAACAGGCAGCGATCCGGGCCGAACTGTTCGATGCAATGGTCGTAGAAGACCCGCGTTTCGTTCACCAGTTCCTGGCTGGTCGGCGGCTTCGGCCGGCTCTCCCAGCCATAGCCGTTCATCTTCATGTTCAGCCCGCCCAGCTTCGCGTGCACATTGGGGCATTTCGCGATCTCAGCGATATCGGCCTTCCATTTCGGCAGGTAGTCGTTCCGCTCGCCCGCATAGGGGCCGATGCCAAGCGGGCCCAGGAAATGGTCGAGGATGATGGTCGTGTCCGGAAAGGCGCGGGCCAGGTCCGTCAGTTTCGGTATCTGCGGGTGGAAGCACCAGCCCTCGAAGCTCATCCCCAGTGGCGCCAGCTTCGCGAAGCCTTCGCGGAATTTGGTGTCCAGAAACATGTCTTCCGTCGGCTTGGGGTGCGAATTGCGCACGTCGTCGCTGGCATCCCAGCCGCCGCCCAGCCGGATGCCCCGGAAGCGGCCGCCGCCGGCGGCGATATGCGCCTCCAGCACCTTTTCCACCGCCGCGCCGATGCGCAGATCCGCGTAACCGATGATCGCCGCCGCCGCCAGCGTGTCGCCATACTGGCCGGACGCGCTCATCGCCGCGATACCGTTGACGAACTCGGTCTCGCCGACCGGCTTCATTTCTTCCGGCCCCCTGGCCCGGTACATCGAACCGCATTCGATATAGACCGTGGAGCGGATGTTGTGGCCGCTGTTCGTATCCTTCAGCAGTTCGTCCAGCAGGTAGCGCTGCTCGACCTGTTCGACGCGGAAGGTCGCCAGCGGATCGATGCTCGAATCCCAGAAGTGATGGTGCGGATCGCAGATCGGCAGATCCGGTTCGATAATGTCTTCGCGTACCTGGTTCAGCCACGCATCGGTCGTCGCCATTTTCGTCCCCCCGGATGATTGGTTTTGTCGGGGGCAGCTTACGCGGATGGAATCGGTTTCGCCAACACCCTGCCCGCCCCCGCGTCACGACGGTACGGGGCGTAAAGACTGCCATCGGAGGCCGCCACGCGAAAATCGCGGACCATCGCGAAAAACCGGTCCTGTGCTGGATCGTCCGCCAACGCATTGATCGCCATCCCGGTGCAGTCCAACGGGGCGGATGTCCCCCGATGCCCGCTGCGCTGCACCCAGAAACTGGGGAAATCCTGGGCAGGGTTGCAGGCATTGGCGACGCTGACCGCGAACTGGTGCAACCAGGCATAGGAGGTCATCACCGACGGGATCACGTGCTTCGCAATCCTGTCCCGCCGGTGGTTATCGCTGACGCAGGAATGGAATATCAGTTCCCCTGCCCGCATACTCCTGCCACAGTTCCGGAAAGGCCCAGTCGAGACAGATCAGGAAGCCGCAGCTTACGCCGTCGATGTCGACGGTCAGCGGTGCGGAACCGGGGTCAAAGGCGCGCAGGTCGTTCACCGAACATCGCTGCTTGTCGTATTGTCCGGCAATCCGGCCCTGGCGGTCGATGACAATGATTGCGTTGGTCGGCCGGGACGGCGTATCGCCGCGGCGAACGGTACCGGCAACGACCCAGATACCGCTGTCGCGGGCGGCCTGCCTGACCCGGTCGATCGCCGATTCAAGCACCGTCCAGGGGTAAACCTGCCAATCCGGCCATGAAGCGGGCCCGTAGCCGGAAATTGCGCATTCTGGAAAATGCGCCACGTCCGCGCCCGCCTCAGCCGCCTGACGGATCAAACCGGCGATCGATTCGGCATTGGCCGCGATATCGTGAATGACCGGAATCTGGCAGGTCGCCACGGTCAGACGCGCGGGCGCGCCGGTGGCGGAAGGTGGCGTGTCCCAGTCATAGGCCTTGTCCACAGGCGGGCTCTCCGGCTGCCGCTAAAATCGGTTCCCGCTTCATGCCGCGATTCGAATATCCCGGCAACAGATTTGCCGGCCCCACACGGAAAAGCCGCGGGCCCGTTTCCGAAAACCCGCGGCTTCGATTTTTCCGTCACGACGCGAAAGCGGATCGCCATTCATCGGACGCAAGAAAGGCGTCCGATGAATGGAGTGAATCTGCTGTATTTCTACAGACTTAAAGCAAATTCACGCAAATAATCAGAAGCCCCTCGGGTGGTTCTGATTATTTACGCTTTGCTTTAGCCGATATGCGCCAGCGCCTCCGCCGGATGGGCCTCGGCGTTGTCGACCGCATAGGCCTGCAACACCTTTCCATCGGGGCCGACGATCACGGTCACCCGCGTCGCACGCTCCTGGTCGGCGCTTTCCGCCGCGCCATAGGCCAGGGCGACCAAGCGGTCGGCATCGCAGAGCAGGTCGGCGGTCAGGCCCACCTCCTCGCGCCATTTTCTAAGGTCTTCGGTCGGGCTGAAGGTAATGCCCAGCACAACAGCGTTCTTCGCAGCATAGTCGGGGGTTCGATCACGGAACCCGCTGGCCTGCTTGGTTCAATTGTTGCCGAAGGCGCGCGGATAGAACCAGAGCAGCACATGCCGGCCCTCATAGTCCGCGAGGCTGACGGACTTGCCGTCCTGGTTGGGCAGCGTGAACGCCGTGGCGACGCTGCCGATTGCCGGTAAGGCCATGTTTATCTCCCTGCTGGTGATACGTAACGGATATGACGGCAGTGTAGCGGCGGGCGGCGGCGAATTGAAGTCGCGAGACGGGATTCTTGCCTGCCGTCCCCGCCGGGCGCATGCTGCCCGAAAAGAGACAGACAGGGGGGAAAACATGGCGACGAAGCCGATACTCATCCATAATGCGCTGGTCTGGGACGGCACCGGCGCGGCGGCTTTTCCGGGCCAGGTGCTGGTCGATGGCAAACGCATCGCGACGGTCGCCCCCGCGACCGAAAGCCTGGCCGCCGATGGCGCGACGAAAATCGACGCGAGGGGGCGCTTCCTGATGCCGGGCATGATCGAGGGGCATTCGCATATCACCTTCATGGACCTGTCGATCGCCAGCGACCTGGGCGAAATCCCGCCCGAGGAACACACCTTGGGCGCCATGCACAACGCCCGCAAGCTGCTCGACGCCGGTTTTACCAGCGCCTGCAGCGCCGCCAGCGCCAAGCTGCGGCTGGACGTGGTCATCCGCAACGAAATCAATGCCGGCCGCATCCCCGGGCCGCGCATGCTGGCCGCCGGTCCGGAAATTACCGTCACCGGCGGACTGGGCGACGCCGACCTGTTCCATGTCTCGCGCAACAGTTTCGGCATGGTTGCCGACGGGCCGGACGATATCGTCAAGGCGGTGCGGCTGTGTATCCGCGAGGGCGTCGATATCGTGAAGATCAATATTTCCGGTGACTTTTCGGTGCCGTACTCCAGCGACCTGATGACGGTGATGAACGAGGCGGGAACCCGCGCCGCCGTGGAGGCCACCCATGAGCGCGGCAAGCGCATTGCATCGCATTCCCGCGCGCCCCTTTCGGTCCAGCGCGCGCTCGAGGCCGGGGTCGACATCATCTACCATTGCGATCACGCCGACGAGAAAACCCTCGACATGCTGGAAGCGGCGAAGGACCGGGTCATTACCGGCCCGGCCTTCGGCAATATCGTCAACGCGCTGGCGCATTGGGAAAAGCTGAACACGCCGGCCGCCGTCGAACGCGCCGGCAAGTTGCGCCGCCTGTTCGACAACAGTTGCCGCACCCATGCGGAGATGCGCAAGCGCGGCATCCGCGTCGTCATCGGCGGCGATTACGGCTTCGCCACCAACCCGCAGGGCACCAATGCCCGCGACCTGGAGCATTTCGTCACCCATTACGGTTTCTCGCCGTCGGAGGCGCTGCAGGCGGCGACCCGGATCGGCGGCGAGATCATGGATATAGGCGACGAGCTGGGTCTGGTGAAGCCCGGCTACCTCGCCGACCTGCTGCTGATCGACGGCAACCCGCTGGACGATGTGCGCATCCTGCAGGACCGGCGGAAGATCCGCATGATCATGCAGGGCGGCAAACGCTACAAGGGATAGCACCTTCCGCACACCCGCATTGCCCGGATCGTGGCAATGGGTTTACCCTGTGCCGGCGTTTCGCTAGATCCGGGGGGAGAGACCGATGCCGCTGACCGTCAAACCGCTGACACCCGTCTTTGCCGCCGAAGTGACCGGCGTGGATATCAACCGGCCGCTGAGCGATGCGGTCTTCGCCGAAATCCGCGCGGCCTTCGACGCGTATTCGATCCTCGTTTTCCCGGGCCAGCCGATGACCGACAAAACGCAGATCGCCTTCAGCGAACGCTTCGGGCCGCTGGAGCCGACGCAGAAGTCCAATCCCGCGACCGGCACGGTTTTCGCCCGGCAGTCCAACCTGGACATCAAGACCGGCGAGCCGATCCCGGCGGACGACCGGCGCATGTGGTACCAGAAGGCCAATATGCTGTGGCATGCGGACAGCACCTTCAAGAAGGTGACTTCGCTGTGCTCCGTCCTGTCGGCGCGCCTCGTCCCCGAGGCGGGCGGCGCCACGGAACTGGCCTCCACCCGCGCCGCCTATGACAGCCTGACCGAGGCGCAGCAGGCGGAACTGGAAGACCTGATCGTCGAGCATGACATCGTCTATTCGCGCGGGCTGGTAGGCTTCGAATACACCGCCGAGGAAGCCGCCGAAATCCCGCCGAACCGGCACCGGCTGGTCCGGGTCAACCGCAATACCGGCCGCAAGTCGCTGCTGATCGGGGTGCACGCCAAGGAAATCGTCGGCTGGCCCTGGTCGAAGAGCCGGGCGCTGCTGGACGACCTGCTGGCGCGGGCGACCCGGCCGGAGAACACCTATCGCCATGAATGGCGCGACGGCGATGTCATCGTCTGGGACAACCAGGCCGCCGTGCACCGGGCCACGCCCTACGACACGGTGAAGTACCGGCGGCTGATGCAGCGGACGACGATTTCCTACAGCGCGGAAATGAAGGCGATGGAAGCCGCCGCCGGCTGAGCGGCCGGCGCGCTCAGTTCCAGGTGACGAAGCCCATCCCGGTGCCGGTCCCGGCCAGCGAGCGGTAGCCCGGCTGGTAATCCATCCAGGTCACCGGCAGCGGTTCCAGCGCGCCCGCGATGCAGATCCAGTTGCGGATTTCCGAACTGCCCGCCTGCAGCTTCCTGGCCGGCAGGGATTGCAGGTATTCCGCGTCCTTGTTTTTCAGCGCGTCCAGCACCCCGGAATCCAGTTCCTCGTCGATGGTGAAATGGCTGAGTCCGCCCGAGGCCAGGATGCCGACCCGGATATCCTTCTTGTAGCTTCGCACCGCCGCCGCGATAGCCTGCCCGAAGCGGTAGCAGCGCCGCGGCGTCGCCTGGTTCGGCGGGTAATAGGTGTTCAGGCAGACCGGCACGACCGGAATGTCATGCCCCTTCAGCAGCCGGTTATGGACGAAGGCGAAGGCGTGGCCTTCCCCCTCCCCCGCCGCGACCGAATCCGAACACGAGACGTCGAATTCCTGTTCGATCAGGGAATCGATCAGGTGATGCGCCAGCGCCGAATCCACCGGATAGTCCTTCGGCCGCTCCGTCTCGTAATAGCGCGCGATCATCGGCCGCGCCCAGTCCGGCCCGCGTGTCTTCGCCGGCAGCGGCACGTTGGGAATCGTCGCGCCGCGATAGATCAGCATGCAGGGCATGTTGCGGTCGTGATACAGTTCCTGCTGGTCGTCGCCGACGACGATCAGCGTATCCAGCCGCGCCTCCAGCACCGCCTTTTCCAGCGTCTTCACATTTTGCATGACCCGCGCGTGGCGCTTCGCCAAGGCGCCGGCGCTGATCTTTTCCGCCATGTCCGCATCCGCAGTCTGCACCAGCGCATCGAATGTGGTGGGGTCGCCTTCCCTGGTCAGCAGGTCGCGCTTCAGGTCGAGTTCCACATAGCGCTGCCAGTCCGCGAGGCTGGCATTGAGCATCGGCGTATGTGAGGCGCCGATTCCCAGCACGATTTCCGCCATGAGCTTCCTCCCGGGATCGTCATGAACTTGGACCAATACATATCATGGTGGCATGATGGCCGGCGACAGGGAAATACAACCCACGCTACCGGGAGCTGCCGCCATGCCCATCGCCACGCAATACGTCTATATCGTTTCCATGGATGTCCAGCCGGACAAGGAAGCGTTGTTCAACGAAGTGTACGACACCGAACACGTGCCCCTGCTGTCGAAGGTGCCGGGCGTCGTGAAGGTCACCCGGCTGGAACTGCAGCCGCTGATCCGCGCCGTGGACGGCAAGCCCACCGAAGTGCCCAGCGGTGGCGCCGCCAAGTTCACCGCGTTCTACGAGATCGAGGACCCCTCCGTGCTGGTCAGCCGGGAATGGACCGATGCGGTCGACCAGGGCCGCTGGCCGGACATGGTCCGCCCCTACACCTCGAACCGCCAGCATTTGCTGCGCAAGGTCATCGGCTGACGCCGCGCCCCGGACCCGAACCGCACAGGAGAGCCGCGCCATGCCCCATCCCGTCTTCAGCCCCGGCCATGTCGCCGTCATCACCGGCGCGGCCAGCGGTATCGGCCTCGCCGCGGCGCGCCATTTCGCCGGGCTGGGCATGAAGACCGTGCTGGCCGACCTGCCCGGCCCGGCGCTGGAGGCCGCCGGCGCGGAAGTCGCGGCCATCGCCCCCGGCGGCAGGGCCGACCTGCTGGTGATGGATTGCGATGTCGGAAAGCAGGACCGGATCGCCGCGCTGTGCGATGCGGTCTATGACCGCTTCGGCGCCTGCGACCTGCTGATGAACAACGCGGTCACGCGGCGCGGCGGCGGCGCCTTCGCCCCGTTCGACGACTGGCATGACAGTTTCGAGGTCAACCTGTTCAGCGTGGTCGGCGGCAGCCAGGCCTTCGCGCCCCGCATGATCGCGCAGGACGCGCCGGCGCTGATCGTCAATACGGGCTCCAAGCAGGGCATGACCAACCCGCCCGGCAATCTCGCCTACAACACCGCCAAGGCGGCGGTGAAGCATTTCACCGAAGGGCTGCAGCACGAATTGCGCAATACCGAGGGCTGCCGGGTCTCCGCCCATCTGCTGGTGCCGGGCTGGACCACGACCCAGGGCCGCGCCCAACAGCCGGGCGCCTGGCTGCCGGAGCAGGTGGTCGACTACATGCTGGCCGCGCTGGACCGGGGCGATTTCTACATCGTCTGCCCGGATGACGACGTCACCCCGGCAATGGACCGCAAGCGCATCCTCTGGGCCGCCGGCGACATCACGGAAAACCGCGCGCCGCTGTCCCGCTGGCATCCGGACTACGCGGACGCCTTTGAAAAGTTCGAGGGCTAAAACTCAGTCCCGCCGGCGCTTGCGCGACAACGCCTTCGCATACCAGCGGCGCGCCGGTTCCTTCAGCATCACCGCCAGCAATCCGCCGGCCACGGCCAGCACCAGCAGGTGGCCGTATTCCCCGAACGGGTGCATCACCACGTCCATCAGGCCGGTGACTTCCACATGGCCCGGATGGGCCAGCGCCGGCGTCGCCGCCAGCAGGGTCGCCGCAAATATTGTCAGGTTGCGCATTGTCACTCCTTTGAGGGCCCGCCGCCCTTCGCGTTACAGTTCATCCGGTGACGGCCGGTCTCCTGGCTCCAGACATTTCCGCACCCGCCTTCCCGGGGAAATTCCCAGTGGCAGCAGGGGCGCGGCACGGTCTGTCACAGTGGCGGGGGCCACGCCGGAATCGCACCGGCTTCCCGTTTCACCTCACGCGAGGCACCGTCAGCACCGAGCCTATCCCCGCCAGCGCCGCACGGCAACCGGAACCGGCGGTTTTTGCGGCGCTGCAGCAAATAAGATGCCAAGGCGCGCCGGATAGTGGCATCCCGGTTGATTGCCCCCTACAGCCGCTCGATCTTCCGGGCGGCTTCGGCGAGGATTTCGGCGGCGCTGTGGACCTTTTCCCTGTCCGCGCTCTCATCGCGGAGGCGGGTCATCAGTGCGGTGCGCAGGTTGTCCATCGCGCGGCGCACGGGGGCGGCGTCGGTGCGGCGCTGTTCCGCCGCACCGCGCCCGATACCGGATCGGCGATTGCCCGGATTATTCGGGTATGGC
>JAQCHR010000118.1 GCA_027619655.1 Pseudomonadota bacterium | reverse complement strand
CGGCAAACGGCTTGCGGGACAGTTCGGCATTCAGGAACCGCGTATCGCCCGTGACCTCGGGGCCTGCCCAGCCCGGCAGCGCGAAGGCCTCGTCTTCCGATGACAGCTCGATTTCGGCGACGACCAGCCCCGCATTGGCGCCGTCGAACACGTCGATTTCCCAGGTTTTCCCCGCATGGTCGACGATGTGCCGGGTTTTCCGGATCGGCTGCCCGACGCAGAGCAGATCGAGCATCCGCTGTCCCTGCGCCGCATCGATGCCGGTTTCGATTTCATGCCGGGCGATGCCGCCGGCCTGCACCTTCAGGGTCAGGATGTAATCGTCGCCAGAGCGGCGGATGCGCAGGTTCCGTTCCGGCGTGCTGAACAGATAGCCTTGCTCGATCCGGCGGCTGGATCGCGGAACGCCGAAATCCATGTCGCGGACGAGGAATTTTCGTTCGATTTCAATCATCGGCCGCGTCACGGTTTCCCTGCGGGCGAAGGCATCGCCAAGGCCTACAAATACCGGGCGGCCTGGGCCGCCCAATGGACGGCGTGGACATATTCCTGGCGCAGGGGAATTTTGCCGATCCTTGCCAGCGGGCAGAACTGCCCGGACAAATGCTCCTTGCTGACCCTGATGATGGATTTGCGCGGCTTGCAGTCCAGATGCGACAGGAAGATGCCCCGCACCACCGGCCCGTTCTTGCGCGCCGTATCCAGCCAGCCGGTCACCCATTCGGCCTGCGCGATCCGGAAGCCGGTTTCCTCATGGATTTCCCGCGACAACCCGTCGATCCAGTCTTCCCCCGATTCGAGCCGCCCGCCCGGCAGGTCCCAGCCCCCACCCTTCTTGCGCAGAAGCAGGATCTTGTTTCCGTCAGCAAACAGAACCGCCTTGGCGCTGGCCTTCCGGGCGCCGACCAGGGGCGCGGTATCGTAATACGGTTGCAGCGTCACATCCTTCCGGCAAGCCTAACCTCTTTAAAACCTACCACAATTAGACACAAATGTACATTTGTCTACATGATCTATGCTATTCGGGTTTTTCCGTCGGCGTATACAGCCACAGCAGCGTGAGCGCGAGCAGCCCTTCCAGCGACATGATGAACAGCGCCGTCGGCGCCCCCCAGATATCCGCCATCCAGCCGACATTGAAGAATCCGATGGGGCCGGAGCCGATGCACAGGGTCAGCACACCGAGCACCCGGCTGCGGTATTCCGGCGATGCGCCGAGATAGGTCAGCGTGCTCTGCATCGCCGAAAAACACGCCCCGGCCACGCCGGTCACCGCCAGTGCGATCGACACAATGACGAAAGAATGTACTGGTCCGCCAGCAACATATGTCAGGATACTGATGTAGAATATCATCGAAATATAGGTCACCGTGCCCCACAGGTAGACCCGAAAGTAGTTCGCCGGCCGGGCCACGGTCGCCACCAGCAGCGCCCCGGCAAAGGCGCCGAACCCTTCCAGGCTGGACAGCACGCCGACCATGAACGGGTCGAGCCCCAGGTGGTCGCGACCCAGCACGGGGATCATCGATGTGAAGGGGAAACCCCAGACATTGAAGGCGATGGTGATCGCCAGGATGCGCCGCAACTGCGCTTCGCCCGCCACATAGCGGATCCCCTTGATCAGGTCGCTGACCAGGGTAAAGGCGCCGGTCGGCAACGCCCGTTCGGGCACCCGCGCGACCACGACCAGCACGAAACAGACTCCGTAGACGATCGCGCTGAACAGGAACACGCCGAACACGCCCACGAACTGCAGGGTCACGCCGCCCAGCAGCGGCCCCAGCATGCGGGTTGCATTGCTGGTCGCGGCGTCGAGGCCCATGGCCGCCGACAGCGCCCCGCCGGACAGGTCGCCCAGCAACCGCCGCCGCACCGGCATGTCCGTCGCCCAGAAAACCCCGCTCAGGAACGACGCGATCGCGACATGCACGAAGGCCAGTTCCCCGGCCCAGGCCAGCGCGGCCATCCCGGCGGACACCACGGTGATGGCGGCGATGGACCCCGCCAGCAGCATCTTGCGGTTCAACCGGTCCGCGATGGCGCCCACGACCGGCCCGCACAGCGCCAGCGGCAGCATCCACAGCAGCGGAATGACCGACACCAGCAACGGCGAATTCGTCGTCTCGAAGGTATAGACGCCCAGCGCCAGCAACTGGAACCAGCGGACAACGCCCGTGAATCCGCCGACGAACCAGAAGGACAGGTAGCTCGGGTCCCGCAGCAGCACCCGGATGCTGGTCTCTTCCGGCCGGGATTCCGTAGTAACGCTCACGCCGCTATACCGCCGACCCGCCCGCCAGCCGGCGGCAGCATGGCGCATCGCGTTGATGGTTCGGGAAATTGCTGATAGCGTGCCATCGGTTTATGGAAAGTGACTGAATTTTAATCGTGCTGCCCCGATAAAGGCAGGTAGCGTATAATTTTTCGCATGGCGGCAGGCTGCCATTCCAGATAATTCGTGTGACACCGTCGCGACTGAAGAGACGCCATCTTGAACCTGAAGCGAAAACTCAAAGCCGTCCTCGGCGTCCTGGTGATCGGCGCCGCACTGGCCCTCTGCTACGAGGTTTTCTTCTGGTTCACCCATGTCCATGAAGGCAATGCCCGCATTCAGACCGATATCACCAATATTTCGGCGCAGGTCGATGGCAAGATCGAAAGTATCCAGGTCGCGGAAGGTGCTGCCGTCCGCAAGGATCAGCTTCTGATCATCCTCTACCACGAAGACATCAAGCTGAACATCCAGTCGTTGCAGACCGACCTGGCGCTGGAACGGGCCAAGCGCGCCCGGCTGGAAACGGAGAAACAAGCGTTTGAAATCGAGCTTGCGTCCAAGCTGGCGACCCAGAAGGTGAAAATCCGCGCCATGGAGCAGGAATCGCTGGCCATCGACGGTCGGCTCAAGCTGGCCAACAAGAACGTGACCCGGGCGAAACTGCTGGTGGACCGCAAGTTCACGCCGGAAACCCAGTTGACCGCCGAACAGGACAGGGCGCTGGAACTAGAAGGCGAAGCGACGCTGCTGCGCGGCCGCATTTCCGTCGCCCGCCAGGAGATGGAGCAGCTTGAGGCAACGCGCAGCAAGATCGCGGTGATCGAGAACGAGATCAAGATTTCCGATGTCGAACAGACCCGGATCGAGGATTCGATCAGGAAGCAGGAACTCTGGCTCAGCTACCGGCACATCACCAGCCCCATCGACGGCGTGGTCGGCCGCATCCACCGCTTCCGCGGCGAGTATATCGAGGACGGGGTCAATATCCTGATGCTGCACGACCCGCACCTCTACTGGGTCGAAGCCTATGTCGAGGAAAGCCAGCTGCGCCACCTGCGGCCGGGCCAGGCCGTCCTGATCGACCTGGACGCCTATCCGTTCGAGGATTTCTACGGCACGGTGCGGCAGATCGGCCGGATCACCACGACGGAAATGGGCATCGGCGCCAAGGTCAACGGCACCAGCCGCTTCGGCGGCGCCAGCGAGCGGGTGCCGGTACGAATCTCGCTGGACAACCCGCCCCCGAACCTGACCCCCGGCATGCGCGCCGACATCAATGTGCGAATCTACGACTGGATCAAGCTGTGGTAAAACACGGACAGGCGACGAGCCTCTATCTGTCTTTGTCGGACTTGATCCGACAATCCAAACGACGATGCAAATTTCGACCGCGCATGGACCCACGGGTCAAGCCCGAGGGTGACACGAAAACATTAGCCCAAGCGCCTAAACCGCAGCGATATCGCCCCAGCCCAGGGCGTTCAGCCGGTCGATGCTGTCCAGAATATCCGCGTCCGGATTGTCCGAAATGATCTCCAGCACCGGCTTCCTGTTGAATCCGAGCAGCCGCAGTGCCGCTTCCGCCGTCTCGAACGGTACCGTGCCGCGCCCGACCGGGTCGTGCCGATAGACTGCGGTGCCCGTATCGGACACATGCACCAGCACCAGCCGGCTTTCCACCGCGCGCAGCCCTGCTGCCAGGTCCTCGCCGATAAAGGCGCCATTGGCGACGTCATAGACCACGCCGATCTCGTCATGGCCGTATTCGTCCAGCGCCGCCATCATCTCCGCCGCCCGCGGCAGGAAGGCGAAAGGCATGTTCTCGACCAGAACCCGCGTGCCGCCGCGCGCGGCCAGCGGCACCAGCTCGTCCAGCCCGGCATAGAACCAGCCCATCAGCTGTTCGCGGGGCGCGGGCAGCAGCGGGTTGCTCTTGCCCGGGCCGACGACGACGCCCGGCACGCCGAGGTCGCCCGCCAGCTCGAATACGGATTTCAGGATGCCGAGGCTGTAATCGCGCATTTCCGGCGTCGCCCCGGCGATGTTGATATCCACATTGGGCATGTTCAGCGACACGATCCGCAGCCCCTTCGCCGCCATCAGCGACAGCAGCGAACTGCGCGCGGCTGAATCCATGTCGTTGGGCCAGCAATGGCCCGGATACATCATCACCTCGAATTCGGTGCAGCCGCGATCCGCCCAGATATTCATGCAGTCCTCGATACCGTAACCGAGCGTGTAACTGTAGGTGTTCACGGCATAGGGCAACTGGTTCACGGCGGCACCTCCTTCTCCGGTTCCGGCGCGGTTCAGCCGGCCTTGTAGTTGACGTTCTGCGGGAACATGAAGCGGTTCGATTCCGCGTCCATTTCCGTCTTGAAGGCATGGTAATCCTTCAGCGCCGGCGCCCTGCCTGCCGCCGGGCGGGCATTGATCTCGTCGACCAGCCGTTTCAGGTTCGGCAACCCGGCCCAGGCCGCGTCATCCAGCACCACCGGCAACAGCCGCGCCCAGCCCCAGGCGGCCATGTCGATGATGGTGTAGGTATCGCCCATCAGGTACTTGCGGCTCGCCAGCCGGTCATCGAGAATCTGATAATGGCGCTGCGCCTCGAACCGGTAGCGGTTGATGGCGTAGGGCAGCTTTTCCGGCGCGTAACGCTGGAAATGCACCGACTGGCCGGAATACGGGCCGACGCCGCTGGCGATGAACATCAGCCAGGACAGCAGCTGCCCGCGGTTTTCCGGCGTGTCGGCGGGCATGAACTTGCCGGTCTTTTCGCCGAGATACAGCAGGATGGCGTTGCTGTCGAACACGGTCACGTCGCCATCAGTCAGGCTCGGCGCCTTGGCGTTCGGGTTGATCGCCAGGTATTCGGGCGTGAACTGCTCGCCCTTGCGGGTATCGACCGGCACCTTCTCGTAGTCCAGCCCGGATTCTTCGAGGAACAGGGCCACCTTGGTCGGGTTCGGCCCGGTATTGTAATAGAATTTCAGCATATTCTGTCTCCCAGCTGGAACGTTGCTCCGTTGGTTAACAGCTTAGGCGCGCGTACCCGTCGGACGCCAGCGGATTTCGGGGGCGTCTTGCGTCATCGCGCGGGACGGTTCTAAGATCGCCGCATCCATTCAGAGGGAGGCTGCCCACATGTCCATTTCCATCCGCAGGCTGACACCGCATATCGGCGGCGAGGTCACCGGGGTCGATATCCGCAAACCGTTGTCGGCCGAAGACGCCGCCGCGATCCATGACGGCATGGATGAATACGCCGTGCTGGTATTCCGCGAACAGCCGATGACCGGCGACCAGCAGCTTGCCTTCACCGAGGCGCTGGGCCCGATCGAACTGTCCGGCGGCACCAACCTGAAGAAGCCGGAGGAATACCGCCTGCCGACGACCTTCGCCGATGTCTCCAATCTCGACATCAACGAAAAGCCGATGGCACGGGACGACCGGCGGCGGCTGTTCGCCATCGGCAACCAGCTCTGGCATTCCGACAGTTCCTTCAAGGTGACGCCGGCGAAATATTCGCTGCTGCACGCCATCAGCCTGCCCTCGAAGGGCGGCAATACCGAATTCGCCAGCATGGTCGCCGCCTGGGACAGCATGGATGACGACCTGAAATCGGAATGCGAGGGGCTGGTCTGCGAGCATTCGCAGATGTTCTCGCGCCAGCAGATCGGCTTCTTCGACTTCACCGAGGAAGAAAAGCAGCGCTTCAAGCCGGTGCGCCAGTCGCTGGTCCGCACCAACCCGAAGACCGGCCGCAAGTCGATATACCTCGCCTCCCATGCCGGCGGCATCGTCGGCTGGCCGGTGCCGGAATCGCGGATCTTCCTGCGCAACCTGATCGAGCACGCGACCCAGCGCGACTTCGTCTACGCCCATGAATGGAAGATCGGCGACCTGGTCATGTGGGACAACCGCCAGACCATGCACCGCGTCCGCGCCTTCCCGGCGCACGAGCCGCGCGACATGCGCCGCACCACCCTGGCCGGCGAAGGCCCGACGGCGGAACAGATCGCGGCCTGACGGAAGGCACGAATCATGAGCACAATCGACACCAACCGGGTAATCCTGACAGGCGAAAATCCTTTCATTCGCCTTAGCGAAGGCGATGGCGACCCGTTCTCTACTGAAGCCAGCTTCTGGCGCATCATCTTCTGCCCCGCCGGGCCGGGGCATGTGCTCTATCTGAATAGCGAACTGACGGAGAACCGCTGGCGCATTTATTCGGACAACATCGCCATGGCGCGCTGGCTGCAGGCAACCGTGCAGGGCATGCTGAACGCGGAACTGGCGGACGCCACGATTCCGGTGACCGAGGCCGGGTTTTCGAAATCGGGCGATCCGCATTATTTCTGGACCGAGACGGTGGAAGCGCAGGGGGAAGCGCTTTCCCTGACGTGGCACGATATGGGCGATCCCCTGCTGGTTCACACACAGCCGAATGCGACCCCGGACCGCCCCTATGGTGTCTGCACCATTCTCATACCCGCCGCCGGGGCGCGCCTGACGCGGAACGGCATCCAGGCGAAGGGCCGGCCATGGCCGCGGAAGCGCGAGGATCAACCGTTCAGCACCTGCGCGCTGGCGTTTTCGGAAAGCTGGACGGAGCAGCGATAGGCCGCCTGCCGTCCGCATTCCGAGTGCGACCCGACCGGCTTGCGGCGGAAATATCCGCTATGCCGCAGCGTCCACCCGTTCCAGGAAACCGTAATCCTCCAGCAACGCGCGCCAGTGCGGGCGGGTTTCCGGCTGCATCGGGGTGATCGGCAGGCGGAAGGATTCGCGGATCAGGCCCTTCCAGGCCAGCGCCGTCTTCACCGGGATCGGGTTGGTTTCGATCATGCAGCCGCGCATCAGCGGCAGCAGCCGGTTATGGATCCGCCGCGCCGTGGGCAGGTCGCCCGCGTCCAGCGCCGCCGCCAGCGCCACCATGTCCTCCGGCACCAGGTTGCCGACGGTGGTGATCACCCCGGCCCCGCCATGCGCCATCATGGCGAAGGTCATGGAATCGTCGCCGGCGAGCACGCTGAAATCCGCCGGCGCGCCGGCGATAACGTCCATGATCTGGTCGAGGTCGCCGCTGGCTTCCTTGACGCCTGCGATGTTGTCATGCTGCGCCAGCCGCAGCACCGTGTCGGTCGCGATATTCACCCCGCTGCGCCCGGCGATATTGTACAGGATCAGCGGAATTTTCACCGCGTCCGCCAGGTGCATGTGATGCGCATACAGCCCCGCCTGGGTCGGCTTGTTGTAATAGGGGCAGGTGACGAGGAACCCGTCGAGGCCCAGATCCGCCGCGACCGTCGCCGCTTCCACGGTGCGGTCCGTATCGTTGCTGCCCAGCCCGGCGATGACCTGCATCCGGCCCGCCGCGCGGCCGACGGCGTAGCGGATGATGCGCCGCGCCTCCTCCGTCCGCACGGTCGGCCATTCGCCGGTGGAGACCAGCAGCGCGATGCCGGCGACCCCGGCGGCAAGCTGCCGGTCGATGAGCAACCCCAGCGCGTCGTAATCGACCGCGCCGGAATCGTGGAAGGGTGTGGCGAGCGCAGTGATGGCGCCCCGGAAACGCTGAGGCATCGGAATTCTCCCGGTTGAAGATTTCGCGACCCTAAGCGGGGGAAAATCGTTTTGGAAATTTTCCGGTTTTATTCATGATTTCCCAGTTATTTTGTTATATATATAACAGTATGATCGGCATTTCCGACGTGCTGAGGGCCAATATCGAGGGCAATCCGTTCCTCGAATTCGGGCTGCATCACGGGCTGTTCAACCTGACGCAGCTGGCCCGCTACCTGAAACCCTTCGTCGAAAGCCGCGCGATGAAGGAGGTCCAGCCGGCGGCGCTGACCATGGCGCTGTCGCGGCTGCAGCGCGACGCACAGGCCGTCACCCCGCAGGCGCGGCGCTACGTGATCGACCGGGTGACGATTCATTCCGGGCTGTGCACCGCCACCTACCCAAGGCAGCCGGATATCCACGGCGTGCTGAACGGGCTGTACGGGCGCATCCACCGCGACGGCGGCTATTGCAGCCTGTCCCAGGGCCAGCACGAGGTGACGATCATCCTCGACCGCAGCCGCATGCCGGAGCTGGAAAAGCGCATCCCGCGCCGCCCGGTCTTTCGCCACGACCATCTGGCCGCCATCGGCGTGCAGTTCGACCCGCGCTACGCCCGGATCCCCGGCATGCTGTACATGCTGCTGCAGCGGGTGGCGCTGCAGAACGTGAACCTGATCGAGATCACCTCCACCTTCACCGAAATCCACCTGTTCATCGCCGAGGACGACACGCGGGCAATCTTCGACCTGCTGTTCCAGAGCTTCCTGGCAAAGGGTGACAAACCCGGCGACAACAAAACGCGCAGCCCGGCGTTGCGAGCCTGACCAAGGTTCGCGCCGAAACAACGCTCCCCGGTTTTCGAGACCTATTCCCGGTCATCCTCGGGCTTGCCCCACTGCTGTCCGGTTTAATTTCAATCCCAACTGAGCAGCATCTGATGAGGGTGGTTGTCTGGGTCAG
>JAQCHR010000117.1 GCA_027619655.1 Pseudomonadota bacterium | reverse complement strand
CTGTTTAACAGGCAGATCGTTCTGAAAAATCACATCGCCGCCGCCCGCCGCCGCCATCGTCCGGTCCAGCCGCTGCTGCGCCTGTACCGCCGATTCCCGGCCACGGTTCGACAGCCGTTCGGCGATCACCGCGCGGGACGCGGTGACATGGATGGCGTGGAACGGGCTGATCCGCGCCCGCGCATCATCGACAACGCCGCGCGACCCGTTGACGACGACGGCGCAGCCCTGGCGCAGGTCTTCGACAACCGCGCCCGACACGCCGTAACGGAACCCGTGCGCCGACCAGTGCAGCAGGAACTCGCCGCCGGCCAGCATCGCCTCGAAGGCTTCCGGCGTTACCGGCACATGATCCTCGCCGCCGTAATCGGCGGGCCGCGTGATATGGCGCCGGGGAAAAACGAACCGGCCGCTATCGTCCAACTGTGCGCGGGCGCCGGCGAGCAGTGTATCCTTGCCGACGCCGCTGGGTCCGACGACCAGAATCAGGGGACCTTGCTTCCGGGTTTCCAGCATTAACGGTGAGCCTCCTAGTTTCACGCCACGATCCAGCGACCTTTAGCGGATATTTGTTTCAGCCTGACGAAATTGCAACGCCGCTGATCGGTCAACGTCCGGACCGTCACAAAAGTTTCATCCAACTGTCAAATTCATGACACCGCCGCCGCCCATGTTGCGCATCCTGCTGATCGGGGCCGCGCTTGCGATTCCGTCACGCATAATTTCTGACAGCGAGACCGCACCCGCATGGAGACCCCGAACATTCGCCAGGAATGGCTCGCCGTCCTGAGCACGGCCAAGCGCGAGGACCTGGAGCATTTCTGGCGGGATCTGGATGCGGGGCATGCTTTCCGCAACCTGCGCAATCCCGAATCCGGCCTGACCATGATCCGCGGCCGCGCCGACGGCAGCGGTCGCCCCTTCAACCTGGGCGAAGCGACGATCAGCCGTTGCGTCGTCGCCACGGAAGATTCGGGCGACAATTCGGAAATCATGGGCGTCGGCTATGTGCTGGGCCGGGACCGCCGCCATGCGGAGCTAACCGCCCGGTTCGATGCCCTGTTCCAGGATTCGGCAAAGGGCGTTGCCGCGCGCGACAGCGTCCTGCCGGTTCTGCAGGAAAAGCGCCGCAAAGCCGCCGATACAGCGTCCCGCAAGACCGACGCCACCCGCGTCGAGTTCTTCACCATGGTGCGCGGAGAATAGATTTGCCCACAGCATTGCAAACACCCCTGCCCGGCTTTGCCGATCCAGTTTTCGACTCCCAGTCGATCTTCCGCACCGTGCTGGATGCGCTGTCGCGACCCGGACGCATCTACCGGATGCCCATCGACATTGCGGCGCCGGAAGGGCTCGCCACCGCCAGCGCCGGGGTCTGCCTGTGCCTGCTTGACCGGGATACATCCGTTTGGCTCGATGCGCCGCTGCGCACGCCCGCGATCGAATCCTTCCTGCGCTTCCATACCGGCTGCACGATCACGGAAGATCCGGAATCGGCGGACTTCGCCATCCTGGCGGCAGCGCCGGACATGACCGGAATCGCCGCATTCAACGCAGGCGATGCGGAATACCCCGACCGCTCCACAACCCTGATCATCCAGTCCGCCGGGCTGCGCGCCGGCCAGGGTGTCCGCCTGACCGGCCCCGGAATCGAACGCGAACACCGGCTGGATGTCGAAGGTGCGGCCCCGGCATTCTGGGACGCCGTCCGCGTCAGCAATGCGCAATTCCCGCTGGGTGTCGATTTCCTGTTCGTCGCCGGCGACCGGCTTGCCGGTCTGCCGCGATCCATTCTTGTGGAGGCCTGATCCATGTATGTGGCGGTAAAAGGCGGCGAAAAGGCCATCGACAACGCGCACCGGCTGCTGGCCGAGGAACGGCGCGGCGACCCGGCGGTACCGGAACTCACTATCGAACAAATCCGGCAGCAGATGACCCTGGCAGTAGACCGGGTGATGACCGAAGGCTCCCTGTATGACCCCGAACTGGCGGCGCTGGCCATCAAGCAGGCGCGCGGCGACCTGATCGAGGCGATCTTCCTGCTGCGCGCCTACCGGACGACCCTGCCGCGGCTGGCGGTCAGCGAGCCGGTCGATACCGCGGCCATGGATACGCGCCGCCGCATTTCGGCGACCTTCAAGGACGTCCCGGGCGGCCAGGTGCTGGGGCCGACCTTCGACTATACCCACCGGCTGCTGGATTTCGCGCTGGCGGCGGAGGGCGAAGCGCAGACCCTTGACGCGCCGGAGCCGCCGCTGGCAAAAGCCGGGCCGATGCCGCGCGTCTCCGAACTGCTGGACCGCGACGGGCTGATCGAGCCGGCGGAACCGGATGACGGCACAACGCCGGTCGGCGACCTGACGCAGGAACCGCTGCGGTTTCCGGCCGGGCGGGATCTGCGGCTGCAATCGCTGGCGCGCGGCGATGAAGGCTTCCTGCTGTCGCTGGGCTATTCGACCCAGCGCGGCTATGGCCGGACTCATCCCTTCGCCGGCGAAATTCGCATGGGCGCGGTCGCCATCGAAATCATCCCCGACGAGCTGGGCTTTCCGGTCACGGTCGGGGAAATCACGCTCACCGAATGCGAGATGATCAGCCAGTTCAAGGGATCGAAGGAACAGCCGCCGCAATTCACGCGCGGCTACGGGCTGGCGTTCGGGTTCAGCGAACGCAAGACCATGGCCATGGCGCTGGTCGACCGCGCCATGCGCAGCCATGAACTCGGCGAGGACTCCGCCGACGCCCCGGCACAGGACGTGGAATTCGTGCTGTCCCATGCGGACAATGTGGAGGCCTCCGGCTTTGTCCAGCATCTGAAACTGCCCCATTACGTCGATTTCCAGTCGGAACTGGAACTGGTCCGCAAGCTGCGGCGCGAAATCGAGGAACACCGCGAGACCGAGGAACCGGGCTATGCCGCAGCAGACTGAATCGCCGGATACGGCGCGCGCCGAGGGCGCGTATAACTTCGCCTATCTGGACGAACAGACGAAGCGGATGATCCGCCGGGCGATCCTCAAGGCGGTCGCCGTGCCCGGATACCAGGTCCCCTTCGCCAGCCGCGAAATGCCCATGCCCTACGGTTGGGGCACCGGCGGCATCCAGGTCACGGCGTCGATCATCGGACCGGACGACACGCTGAAGGTCATCGACCAGGGCGCGGACGACACCACCAACGCCGTCAGCATCCGCAAATTCTTCGTCCGCACGACCGATGTGGCCACGACGGAGCGGACCGAGGACGCGAGCATCATCCAGACCCGCCACCGCATCCCGGAAACGCCGCTGAAGGAAGGGCAGATCCTGGTCTACCAGGTGCCGATCCCCGAACCGCTGCGGTTTCTGGAACCGCGCGAGACGGAGACGCGGCGCATGCATGCGCTGGAAGAATACGGGCTGATGCATGTGAAGCTGTACGAGGATATCGCACGCTTCGGCCATATCGCTACGACCTATGCCTATCCGGTGCAGGTGAACGGCCGCTATGTCACCGACCCCTCACCGACGCCCAAATTCGACAATCCGAAGATGGACCGCATGCCGGCGCTGCAGCTGTTCGGCGCCGGACGCGAGAAACGCATCTACGCCATCCCGCCCTATACCGGGGTGAAGAGCCTGGATTTCGACGATTATCCGTTCGAGCTGCCGGAATGGGAGGAGGCCTGCGCGATGTGCGGCGCCCGCCACACCTTCCTGGACGAGGTCATCCTCGACGATGCGGGCGAGCGCTTGTTCGTGTGCTCCGATACCGATTACTGCGCGCGCATGCAGATTCCGGGAGCGGCGGAATGAGCGCGCTGCCGCAACCGATCCTGCAGGTTTCGGATATCGCGGTTTCCTACGGACGGATCCGGGGCTGCGAGGATGTCAGCTTCGCGTTGTATCCGGGCGAGGTGCTGGGCATCGTCGGCGAATCCGGATCCGGCAAGACCACCCTGCTGAAATCGCTTTCGGCGCAACTACCGCCGGACAGCGGCACGGTCACCTACCGGAACCGGCAGGACGAGGACGTCGATATCTACGCGATGAGCGAACCGGAACGGCGCTTCCTGATGCGCACCGACTGGGCCTTCGTGCACCAGAACCCGCGCGACGGGTTGCGCATGAATGTCAGCGCCGGCGCCAATGTGGGCGAACGTTTGATGGCGATCGGGCGGCGGCATTACGGCGAAATCCGCGCCGAGGCCGATGACTGGCTGCAGCGGGTCGAGGTCGATACCACCCGGATCGACGACCTGCCGCGCACTTTTTCCGGCGGCATGCAGCAACGGCTGCAGATCGCGCGCAACCTGGTCACGGGCCCGCGCCTCGCCTTCATGGACGAACCGACCGGCGGGCTGGATGTCTCCGTACAGGCGCGGCTGCTGGACCTGATCCGCAACCTTGTCACGGACCTCGGCCTCGCCGTCGTGATCGTCACCCACGACCTGGCGGTCGCCCGGTTGCTGGCGCACCGGCTGATGGTCATGAAGCAGGGCCGCGTCGTCGAAACGGGCCTGACCGACCAGGTTCTGGACGATCCGCAGCACCCCTATTCACAGCTTCTCGTTTCCTCGATCCTGCAGACGTGAGAACCAAATGACCGCGCTGATCACCGCCGAAAAAATCGCCAAAACCTTCACCCTGCACATGCAGGGCGGGTTGCGGATCCCGGTTCTGTCGGGCCTCGATTTCACCATCGATGCCGGCGAATGCGTCGCGCTGGCCGGCGCGTCCGGCAGCGGCAAGAGCACGTTCATGCGGATGATCTATGCCAATTACACCTGCTCGCAGGGCAATATCTGGGTCCGGCACAACGGCGCCCGCATCGACATGGCGCATGCCAGCCCGCATCAGGTGCTCGATATCCGGCGCCACACGATGGGCTATGTCAGCCAGTTCCTGCGCGTCGTCCCGCGCATTGCGACCATCGACATCGTCGCGGAGCCGCTGGTCGTTACCGGCTGCCCGAAAGCCGAGGCGACGGAGCGGGCCGCCGGGCTGCTGCGCCGGCTGAACATTCCCGAAACCCTGTGGTCGCTGTCGCCGGTGACGTTTTCCGGCGGCGAACAGCAGCGGGTCAATATCGCGCGCGGCTTCACCCATCCCTACCCGATCATGCTGCTGGACGAACCGACGGCCAGCCTGGATGCGGATAACCGGGCCGTCGTGCTGGCGCTGATCGGGGAAGCCCGCGCCCGCGGCGCCGCGATCATCGGCATCTTCCACGACCTCGAATCGCGCCGCGCCGTCTGCACGCGCAGTTTTGACATCTCAGAATTCCAGGTGGCCGCATGATGGAAAACGTCTTCACGAATGCCCGTGTTGTCCTGGCCGACCGGGTGCTGGAGCCGGGCACCGTGGTCACCGATGGCGACGGCCGGATCCGTGACGTCGTCCCGGGCAAAAGCTGCGCCGCCGGCGCCATTGATTGCGACGGCGACTACCTGATCCCCGGCATGGTCGAACTGCATACGGACAACCTTGAAAAGCACGCGACGCCGCGGCCGAAAACCGAATGGCCCGCCATCGCCGCCGTCATCGCCCATGACAGCCAGCTGGCGGTATCCGGCATTACGACGGTGTTCGACGCCATCGCGCTCGGTTCCGTCGACAAGGCCGGCACGCGGATCCAGCAACTGGAGCGCATGGTCGCGGGCATTGCCGAGGCACGCGACAAGGGCTTGCTGCGCGCCGATCACCTGCTCCACCTGCGTTGCGAAATTTCCTATCCGAGCCTGAAAGATATCTTCGACCCGCTGGTTTCGCATCCGCTGCTGCGGCTGGTTTCGGTGATGGACCACACGCCGGGGCAGCGACAGTTTGTATCGGAGGCGCATTACCGGACCTATTATCAGGGCAAGTTCGGCCTGTCCGATCCGGAAATGGACGCCTTTACCGAGGACCGCAAGCGCGACCACGAACGCTATGGCGAAGCCCACCGGCGGCACGTGGTGGCGACCTGCCGGGAACGGAACATCAGCCTGGCCAGCCATGACGATGCGACGGCGGAACATGTCGATGCGGCGGTCGCCGACGGCATGTCCATCGCCGAATTCCCGACCACTATCGAAGCCGCCAGGGCGTCCCATGCGGCGGGGATGAAGGTCATGATGGGCGGCCCGAACCTGGTGCGCGGAAAGTCCCATTCCGGCAATGTCTCGGCGGGCGACCTGGCACGGGCCGACGTGCTCGACATCGTGTCCAGCGACTATATCCCGAGCAGCATGCTGCATGCCGCGTTCAAGCTGAGCGAGGATGTCTGCAGCGCCGACCTGCCCCGGGCCATCCGGACGGTCAGCAAGACTCCCGCGGAAGCGGCGGGGCTGACCGATCGCGGCGAGATCGCCGTCGGCAAACGCGCCGACCTGGTCCGCGTCAGGCACACGCCCTACCATCCCCTGGTGAACGGCGTCTGGCGGGAGGGGCACCGAATTGCCTGACCCTGGAAAAGCGGCGATTTCTCCGACCCGGCAGATTGGCGAGATCGTGGCCGGAAAAGGCGCGAACCGGTACGGCGACGAATCGATCAGCCAGCTGGATCACGCGCTGCAATGCGCCGCGCTGGCCGAAAATTCCGGTGCCTCGCCGTCGATGATCACCGCGTGCCTGCTGCACGATATCGGACACATGGTCGACAATCATTTCGAAGGCGCCGCCAGGCGGGGAGTCGACCGCCGGCACGAACGGATCGGCGCCGCCTTCCTGGCGCAGTGGTTCGGCCCCGCCGTCACCGAACCGGTCATTCTGCATGTACCGGCCAAACAGTATATCTGCGCCGTCGATTCCGAATATGCCGCCACCCTGTCGCCGGCTTCAATCCGGAGCCTCGAACTGCAAGGCGGGCCGTTCGATTCCGAAGACGCCCGGCGCTTTATCCGGAAGTCCTATGCGCAGGATGCGGTGCAACTGCGGCGCTGGGACGACGAGGCCAAGGTTCCGGACGCAACCACGCCGCCGCTGGACCATTTCCTCTGCTATGTTGAGGTCGCCCTGAAATCCTCCCATCGGGACGAGCGGTGACCGCACGTTACGCAATCTACTATATCCCCGGCAGAAACACGGCGCTGGAAGAGTTCGGTCGGGCATGGCTGGGCTGGGATGTCTGGCAGGCGGAACCGGCGCCGCTTGCCCCGCTGCCCGGATTTGACGCAGCAGCGCGTGACGCCCTTGTCCGGACACCCCGGCAATACGGTTTTCACGCTACGCTGAAGCCCCCGATGGCGCTCGCGCCCGGGTTGGCGGTTGACGATCTGCTCGCCGCCGCCGGACGGTTTGCGGCGCGGACCGCCCCAGTTCCGGCGTTGGACCTTCACCTTTCGACCCTCGGCAACTTCCTGGCGCTGACGCCGGCGCAACCGTCCCCGGCATTGAACGCCCTCGCGGCCGATTGCGTCGCCGCATTCGACGCGTTCCGCGAAGCGCTGCAACCGGCCGACCGGGCCCGACGCAAACCCGAATCGCTGACCGCGCGGCAATGCGAGTATCTGGACCGCTGGGGCTATCCCTGGGTGATGGCGGAATTCCGGTTCCACATGACGCTGTCCGGCGCGGCGTCGCCCGATATCCTGGCCCGCCTGCGCGACGGGCTCGCGCCCATGCTGGAACCGGTCCTGCGCGAACCGTTCAGGATCGACGCTATTGCCGTCGCCGGGCAGCCGGCCCGGAACGACGCCTTCCGGGTGCTCGAATATCTGCCGCTGACCGGCGACGCCTGAACGCGATCAGGTCACCATCTTGCGCAGGCGCTGCGAGAGGACATCCAGCAGGCTGACAGAAACGACGATGATGATGATGACGGCCGCCGTTTCCGTGTAATAGAATCCCCGGATGTATTCCCACAGCAGGGTGCCGATCCCGCCGGCGCCGACGATACCCAGCACCGTCGCCGAGCGGACATTGGATTCGAAGCGGTACAGCGAATAGGAAATCCACAGCGGCAGGACCTGCGGGATGACGCCGTAGATCACTTCTTCCAGCTTCGATGCGCCGGTCGCCCGGATGCCTTCAACCGGATGCGGGTCGATCGATTCGATTGCTTCGGAGAACAGTTTCGCCAGGACGCCGGTGGTGTGGATCCACAGCGCCAGCACGCCGGCAAATGGTCCCAGCCCGACCGCGACGACGAATAGCATGGCGAAGACTATTTCATTGATGGCGCGGAACGCATCCATCACGCGGCGCATCGGCTGATAGATCCACGGCGGCGCGATGTTTTCCGCCGACAGGATGCCGCAGGGGATGGAGCAGATGATGGCAAGCGCCGTACCCCACACCGCCAGTTGCACCGTGATCAGCATTTCACCCATATACATGCGCCATTCGGTGAAATCCGGCGGGAAGAACCCCTGGGCGAATTGCAGCATGTTCCCGGAATCCCGGATCAGGTCGAGGGGGCGTATATCGGCGCCTTCCCATGACCCGATCAGGAGGAGGGCCAGCACGGCCCATAACAGGATATTGCCGATGCTGCGTTTCAGTTCCCGGCGCGGCGGCGCAAGGTCCATGGTCGTGGCGGCTGTGTCCATATCGCGAATTCCCGTCCTTCAAAAAAACGGGCGGCGTCCGATTACATCAGACGCCGCCCCAGTCGGTGCTGAGGTCTTAGAATCCCTTGACCATCTGGGCCACGAGCGCGAGTTCCTTGTCGATCATCTCAAGCTTCGCGGCCTTGTCGCTGGCATTGCTGGCGTCGACTGTCAGCTTGTCCTTGTACAGGGCCAGCTGTCGGATCGGATAAAGCTGCGTATTGTTGCTTTCCATGAAGAAGCCGTAGCCGTCGCTCAACCCGTCGAGGACCTTTTTCGCGTCCGCGATCTGTTCCGGCGTGCCGTAACGGCCGAAGCCCAGGAAGAA